>JAZODY010000146.1:0-3824 GCA_045597245.1 Tidjanibacter sp. | reverse complement strand
GTTGCAGCGCTTTAAATTTCACCCGATATTACAAATATACGATTATTATTTCTGATTTCAACTCTCTTGCGACGTGTTAATGTGCGGGCTTGTGAAAAATTGTCACTTTGCGAATACAAATTCGTGAAAATGTATTAACTTTGTGTTTCGTTAAGTTTAATGTATTAATAAAAAAGAGAGATAATCATGGCATTCTGGAAAGAGTTTAAGACCTTCGCAATGAAGGGTAATGTGATGGATATGGCTGTCGGTGTAATCATCGGTGGAGCATTCGGTAAAATTGTGACTTCGTTGGTTAATGATATTCTCATGCCGCCCATCGGTGCTTTGCTGGGAAATGTGAATTTCACCGACCTTAAATTGGATATCTCTAAGGTACGTGACGTCACTTCGCAGGCCACCTCGTTTGTGTCGGACGGTGTGAACAAACTGGCGCATGGCGGCGATGTTACGATTGGTGGCGTTGATAAAGCTTTGGAGCCTATCTATTGGAACTACGGTGCATTCATTCAGCAGTGTTTCGACTTCTTCATTCTGGCTTTCTGTGTCTTCATGATGGTGAAGGTGATGAACCGTCTCTCGCAAAAGCGTAAAGCCGAGGAGGCTGCCGCCGCTGCCGCCGCTCCCGCTCCGGAGCCGGCACCCAGCAAAGAGGAGTTGTTGCTGACCGAGATACGCGACCTCTTGAAAGAGCAGAACAACAAGCAGTAGGCATGCGATTTGCCGATGTGTTTGTTTTGCAGACACACGTGAGGTAATGTGTTAAAAATAGAACATGTCGGTGGAAAATAGAATTTAAGAAGATATATTTGCAATAGAAAGTAGGAGAAAGACACAATGAGAGGACGTTGCTACATACACCATCATCACCATATCTCGTAGGGGGATAAGGGAGCGATGCCGTATGTAACATATCGACCAACCATGATAGATGACATTCTGCGGAGGCTTACCCTTGAAAAGAGTAGGTCTCCGTTTTTTTGTCCGTCCGCCATCGGACTTTGTGCGAGAGAGCGGAGGGGGGAAGAGAATAATAATATAATTAAGGTAAAAAGCATGATAAGAATAGCTATTCAGACCAAAGGCAGATTGAACGAACAGAGTGTGGCGTTGCTGCGAGATGCGGGCATCAACATTGAGGAGAACAAACGCAAGTTTCTTACACGTGCGTCGGGATTTCCGCTCGAAGTGCTATATTTGAGAGACGACGATATTCCCCAGAGTGTGGCTATGGGAGCGGCCGACATCGGTATTGTGGGGCTTAACGAGGTGGCAGAGAAGGAATTCGACGTTGAGATAGTCAAAAGGCTTGGTTTCGGAGGTTGTCGTATCTCGTTGGCTGTGCCCAAGAGCGAACCTTATGAGTCGTTGGAGTATTTCAATGGCAGACGTGTCGCCACATCTTATCCCTCAATATTGAGCCGATTCTTTGCCGAGAAAGGCATCAAGGCAGAGATTCATAATATTGCCGGCTCTGTGGAGATAGCTCCGGCGGCCGGTATTGCCGATGCAATCTTCGATATAGTGTCGTCGGGCGGTACGTTGGTCTCCAACGGATTGGTGGAAGTGGAGCGTGTGTTCGAGTCGGAGGCGGTGCTGATTGCTGGCCCCGAGTTGTCGGAGGAGAAGCGGGCGCTGCTCGATACGTTGCTCTTCCGCATCGAGGCGGTGCTGGTCAGCAGCGGTAAGAAATATCTGCTCATGAACCTGCCAGAGAGAGCCATCAAGGAGGCTATTGAAATTCTTCCGGCCATGCGCAGCCCCACGTTGATGCCGTTGGCACAGCCCGGATGGTACTCGTTGCACTCGGTGGTGGACGAGCGCGAGTTGTGGGATAAGGTGGACAGATTGAAGAGGATAGGAGCCGAGGGGATACTGGTGCTCTCGGTGGATAAACTGATTGTATAGCCGTTTCTTACCGGAGATGAGGAGAGTCATCGACGGAGACGGAGAGATGGCAAGAAGATTTTTTCTATGAAAGAGATTAAGATATATAACAACCCCAAGCGGGAGGAGTGGCGCGAGATAACGATGCGCATGCGCGAGGCCGAGGCGGAGATTGACGGGGTGGTAAGAGAAATCATCAACGAGGTGGCCGAGGGTGGCGATACGGCGTTGAGAGATATAGCGTTGCGTATCGAGGGGGTGCGCCCCGACTCTTTGGTTGTCACCGAGGCCGAGTATGAATGTGCCGAGCGGGCGGTGTCCGATGAGTTGAAACGGGCAGTGGATGAGGCTGTGGGTAATGTGGGCAGATTCCATGCGGCCCAACGTTTCGAGGGCGTGGAGGTGGAGATTGCTAAGGGAGTCAGATGCAGCCAGCGTGCCGTGCCAATCGATACGGTGGGAATCTATGTTCCGGGCGGTAGCGCACCGTTGTTCTCCACTGTTGTGATGTTGGCCGTTCCGGCGAGAGTCGCGGGGTGCAGACGAGTGGTGATGTGTACTCCTGCGGGTCGCAACGGCGAGGTGGCAGCGGAGGTTCTCTATACGGCACGCAGATGCGGTGTGGATGAGGTCTTCAAGTTGGGTGGGGCACAGGCCGTTGCGGCTATGGCCTATGGTACGGAGAGTGTGCCTCGGGTGGATAAGATTTTCGGCCCGGGTAACAGATATGTCATGAAAGCCAAACAGTTGGTGAGTGCGGTTACAGCAATCGACATGCCGGCCGGTCCGTCTGAGGTGATGGTTATGGCCGACAAGACCGCCGATGCGGCGTTTATTGCGGCAGATATGTTGTCGCAGGCTGAACATGGGCCCGATTCGCAGGCGGTGCTGGTGTGTGACAATGCGGAGTTGGCCGAGGAGGTAAGGAGCGAGATAGAGCGTCGCAAACAACTGTTGGGCCGTTGCGATATTGTGGATAAGGCTTTGGAATGCAGCCGAATCGTGGTGTTGAACGACCTCGACGATATGGTGGCCTTTGCCAACAGCTATGCTGCCGAACACCTTATTGTGGCTATGGATGAGCCGTGGAGTGTGGCCAATCGCATAACTGCGGCGGGCAGTGTGTTTGTGGGTAATTACTCTCCCGAGAGTGCGGGTGACTACGCCTCTGGCACCAATCATACGTTGCCGACATCGGGTTGGGCACGTTCGTGCAGCGGTGTCAATCTTGACAGCTTTGTGCGCAAGATAACCTATCAGGAGCTCAGTCGCGAGGGGTTGGCTTCGTTGAGCAGAACAATTCTGGTCATGGCCGAGGCCGAGGGATTAGATGCTCATGCCGAGGCAGTGAGAGTACGACTTGAAAAGAAGGATAGATGATGAAGAGAGATGTTTTGAAATATGTGCGCCCGAATATTTTGGCCATGACGCCCTATTCCACGGCGCGCGACGAATATAAAGGTAAGGCGGGAGTCTTCCTCGATGCCAATGAAAATCCTTATGATAACGGCATGAACCGCTATCCCGACCCGACTCAGGCCGAGTTGAAGGGGGCTTTGTCGGTCATAAAGGGCGTGACGACAGAACGCATGTTTGTGGGAAATGGCAGCGATGAAGCCATAGACTTGTGTTACAGAATCTTCTGCGAGCCGCGAATCTCCAATGTCATTGCCATTGCGCCAAGCTACGGAATGTATCGTGTGGCGGCGGCAACCAACGATGTGGAGTTGCGTGAGGTTCAACTCAACGACGATTTCTCGTTGCCTGTGGAGCGTCTTTTGGCCGCCGCCGATGGCGCGAGCCGACTGATGTTTCTGTGTTCACCCAATAATCCTACGGGAAACAGTTTCGGTCGGGAGGAAATGTTGATGCTGGCCGACCGATTTGACGGCATGTTGGTGGTGGATGAGGCCTACATCGACTTTGCCGAGCAGGAG
>JAZODY010000145.1:0-8348 GCA_045597245.1 Tidjanibacter sp. | reverse complement strand
AATCTTTTTTCCGTATGGTCTTTTATTGGGCTCTCTTGCCAAGAGGCAGAGTGTTATTTAGTTTCCAGCCGCGTTCTTGCTCGGGAATGTCCTCCGGACGAACCATATAAGCCCGCGAATAGTCAAAGTACATGCCTCTTTCGCCGCTCTCGGGGCGATTGTTGAAAAATATGTATTCCACCTTGTTTGACACCAACTGACTGTTCTTTACCCCCATTCCTTGTGCCGTCACGAAGTCGTTGGCATGTGAGAATGTTAATACATGTTTGGGTGATGACTCTTTCTTGCCTGTTCCCGATTCGTCGATGGTATGTATCACCTTGCTGAATTTGTCATGAAAAATCTTTTCGTTCACAGTGTCGCCCAACGAGCCGTAGGCAAAAACCAAATAGTTGAGATTGCTCGGGCTGAAAGGGTCGTACTTCATCACCTCTCTGGCACTCTCTATTATGCGAACCAGATTTTCGTACGTAGGTTGCCCGCCCGACTCGAAGATACGAAGAATGTCGTCTTTGGCTGGTATCGACACCAAAGGACGGTAGTCTTGCGTGTAGGTAAAACCATAGTATAAATAATGATACTCTTCTGCCGTAAGCGTGGTGTCGTCGGCCATGTATCGCCTCAGCAGATTGGGGTAATAATAAGGTGAATCGCTGTTGATGGTTTTGGCGATTATATCCTCCTCATTGGGAACTCGGAGTCCGCTACATACAAGCACAATGAGCGGCAATAACAACAATACCTTTTTCATCGGTTTTTCTTATTATAACGGACATGCGGAGAATTTATTCTCCGTCACTCAGAGATTATCTCTCTGAATAGCCTCTTTGATTTGTTCGTAGAGTTCGGTCGATGCACTCACCAAAGGCAGGCGGAGATTACCCGCACACACTCCCTTGATTTCCAGCGCGGCCTTTATGCCTGTGGGATTACCCTCTGCGAAGAGCAGTTTTACCACCCTTTCCATATGGCTCCACAACTGTTGCGTCGTATCGTACTCTTTGTTAAACTGTCTGTTTATCATTTCCGAAAACTGTCTCGGGAAAGCATTTGCCGCCACCGAAATCAGTCCCTCTCCTCCGTGTTTAATCACATCCAATGCCAACGAGTCGTCACCCGAAATCACCATGAAATCCTCCGGTCTTTGGGCCAGCAACTCATCAAACTGCTCAATCTTTCCGCAGGCCTCTTTTATCGCCACTATGTTTTTGCATTTGTGTGCCAGCTCTATTGCTGTCTCGGGGAGCAGATTTACGCCTGTTCGTCCCGGAACGTTATACAGAATCACATCGCAAGGAGCCGCCTCGGCAACGGCTTTGTAGTGTTCAAAAAGTCCTCTTTGCGACGGACGATTATAATATGGTGCCACACTCAATATGGCATCAACTCCGTCGAGGTCGGCCGCTTTAATCTGTCTTACGAGTTTGTCGGTGGCGTTTCCGCCCATGCCCAATACAATCGGCAGTTGCTTTTTGTTGGCTCTCTTTACGGTTTCAAATATAAGGTTTTTCTCTCTGTTTTCAAGCGTGGGGGTTTCGCCGGTGGTCCCCAACACCACCAGATAATCGACGCCGCCATCAGAAACATGCTCAACCAATCTTACGAGCGAATCGTAATCCACCTCTCCGTTTCCCAAAAACGGTGTCACCAATGCCACGCCCAGACCTTTCAATCGAGAATTCATAATATTCATTATATTGTTAAATAAAACATCTCTTACCTGTTATTTTTTACAAAAATACTGAATATTTCTAAAACAATTCGCCTTGTGTTGCAGTTTTAACATATTCGCCGGTTTCCGTCGCTTTTTTCTCTATTTTCTTCTCGACTTTATTTGAATCCCCAACGTCTATCATCTCTTCAAACTCGCTCTCGCTGATTATGGGCACACCCAACTTTTGGGCTTTGGCTGCTTTGGCAGGGCCCATATCACTTCCGGCAATGATATAGTCCACGTTGGCAGAGACGGCTGAAATGTTCTTGCCTCCATGTTGTTCTATCAGTTGTTTTAACTCGTCGCGGCTGTGTCGCTCAAATTTGCCCGATATCACAAATTTCAATCCCTCTATCGAGTTTGACAATCGTTCCTGCTCCATCTCCTCAAACTGCAATCCGGCTCTTCTCAGTCTGTCGATAATCTCTCTGTTCTCCTCGCCCGCAAAAAACTCTTCTATGCTTATTGCTATCTTTTCCCCCACCTCTTCGGCTTGAAGCAGTTCGTCGTGTCCGGCGGCCATAAGGGCATCTATGTTTTTGAAGTGTGAGGCCAGTTTCTTTGCTGTCGTCTCTCCGACGAATCTTATACCCAATGCGAATAATACTCTGCCAAACGGAACACTCTTTGAGAGTGCAAGACTCTTCATTATGTTTTCTGCGCTTTTTTCTCCCATTCTCGGCAGTGTGGCTATCATGGCGGGTTGCAGGCCGTAGAGGTCGGCCACGTTGTTTATCAGGCCGCTCTGATGTAACAATGCGGCTGTTTCATCTCCTATGCCCTCTATGTCCATTGCCTTGCGCGAAATGAAATGTATTATTCGTCCCACAATCTGGGGCGGACATGCGCTCTGGTTGGGACAGTAGTGTTTTGCCTCACCTTCCACTTTTATCAGCGGCGTGCCACATTCGGGACACCTGTCCGTATATACGAACGGCTCGCTACCCTTCTTGCGCTCCGAGATTTCCACGCCGGTGATTTTGGGGATAATCTCTCCGCCTTTTTCCACATACACCATGTCACCCAATCTTATGTCCAGCAAAGCAATCTGTTCGGCATTATGCAGCGAGGCTCTCTTGACGGTGGTGCCGGCCAGATGGACGGGCGTGAGGTTTGCCACCGGTGTGATTGCTCCTGTTCTGCCGACCTGAAAATCAACGCTCAATAATTCAGTCAGTGCGGCTTCGGCTTTGAATTTATAGGCCACTGCCCATTTTGGGGCTTTCGCAGTGCTGCCCAATCGGCGTTGATATGCATAGCTGTTTACCTTAATCACGGCACCATCCGTTGCATAGGGCAGCTCTTTGCGCAACACATCGGCCTCGGCAATGAAGTTTTCCACCTCTTCTCGACTCCTACACCTTCTCATGTGGTCGGAAATCTTGAATCCCCATTCCCGTGCCTTTTGCAGATTGTCCCAGTGGCTTTCGTATGGCAACTCGTCACCACTCATATAATAAAGAAAGCAATCCAGGCCACGTTCGGACACTATCGATGAGTTTTGTAGTTTCAGGGTGCCGGCGGCAGCATTTCTAGGATTGGCAAACGGACTCTCTCCTATATCCTCTCTCTCGGCATTCAATCTGTTGAAAGTGTCATAAGGCATCAATATCTCGCCTCTTATCTCGAAAAAGGTCGGATAGTCGTTACCTCTAAGTTTAAGCGGAATGCTGCGGATGGTCTTTACATTGGCGGTGACATCGTCGCCCTGTGTTCCATCGCCACGTGTCACTCCGCGCGTAAGAATGCCGTTTTCGTATGTCAGCGATATTGCTGTACCGTCGAACTTCAATTCGCACACATATTCCGGCTCATCAACTTCGCGTTCAACCCGATTGCAAAATTCTTCTAACTCCTCTAACGAATATGTGTTTGAGAGCGATAACATTGGGAATCGATGCGATACTGTCACAAATTCGTTGTTCAAGTCGCTACCCACTCGTTGGGTGGGTGATGACGGGTCGAACTCTTCGGGATGTTCCGCTTCGAGGTCTTGGAGCCGTCGCATCATCTTGTCATATTCGAAATCGCTTACCACCGGAGCCGCCTCCACATAATAGAGATGGTTGTATTCGGTCAGCAGGCGTCTGAGTTCAGCTATCTCTTTGTGCATACCTGATATGGTTTTTGAGAGATAAAGGTAGCGTTTTTTGTGGAAATATATATCCTTGACAAGGATATTTCCCGAAAAAAATCGCATTATGCGATAAACTTTATTTTTTTCGATGAAAATAAAAATCAAATGGATTTGCATTTTGCAAATTTTGCGTATTATTGCAAAAATTTTTACGAAAAATATAAGCAGATAATAGTATATGGTAACACAGAAGAGACGTTCGGTAATCAGTTTCCACAACCTTCCGGTGGAAATTCAAGAGGCAGTTAAGGAGAAATACCCCGCAGGCTACACAGATTATATGATTAGGGTTGATAAGCCATCGGGAGACTTTTTTTATGCGGTTCCTTTTGAAACGGAAGAGGTGAGTTATTTGGTGAAGATTGATGTGAAAATCGACGATGGAGGTATTGAAGAGGAGGAGAAGGATTATTACAACGACGAAATCAAGGGTGCCGATGAGATTGCAGATAGCGAGGATGAGGATGACGCCGATATGGATTAAGCGATGATTGGCAAGTTGTAATTGATATAAACATAAACAGGCGGGTTCAATCGAACCCGCCTGTTTTTATGCTCTCTTCTGTTTGTGCGATACCATCGACACGGAAAGTCAGAGATGGCGTACAAGAACGGAATATTAAATACCGTTGAGTATATACTCTTTAAGTGCCTCCACATCGTTTTCCATTGCCTTCGATACTTTGGGTTTGCTCATAGCCGAGCGCAGAGCCTCCGGAATTGCAAATTCGCGTTCCAATGTCGCTCCTATCACCTCACCGAATTTTGCCTGATGGGCAGTCGATAACCAGAAACCGTCTATGTCGTAGTGCTTAGCAGCATTGTATCCCACTGCGCTGTGCGGGTCGGAAACATATCCCCACTTCTCATATATCTCTTTTATTCCCTCTTTTATCTGTCGGTCGTCGCATGAGTAGCCGTTTAGTACCGAGGTGAGTCGCGAGAAATCTTCGTCGAAGAGATAAATCATGCGTTCATAATTACTCGGATTTCCTACATCCATTGCGTTGGCTATTGTTCTGATGGAGGGCTTGGGTTCATACTCTCCACTTTCCAACCATTTGGGTATTATGTCATTGCTGTTTGATGCCGCCGTGAACCTCTTTACCGGCAGTCCCATCATCGATGCCAACATACCTGCTGTGAGATTGCCGTAATTGCCACTCGGCACCACTATTTCGGGCATATCCTTTCCGGTGGCCTTTTTCCATAAGCAGTAGCCGTAGAAATAGTAGAACGATTGAGGTATCCAGCGGAGCAGATTGATTGAGTTGGCCGAGGTGATGTTTTTTACTTTGCGAAACTCCTTGTCGTTGAATACGGACTTGACCAGTGCCTGACAATCGTCAAATGTGCCATTGACTTTCACCGGTCTGATATTACCTCCGAGGGTGGTCATTTGGCTCTCTTGTAAGTTGCTTATTTTTCCGTCTGGATAGAGAACCACCACTTTTATGCCGTTTACATTGTGGAAACCATTAGCCACCGCACTTCCGGTATCACCTGAGGTGGCGGTGAGAACAATCAGTTCCTCAGACGATTTGTTAAGCAACCCTATGATGCCGCCCATAAACTTCGCACCGAAATCTTTAAAGGCGAAGGTGGGGCCGTGAAAAAGTTCCAATGTATATTTACTGCCCTCCATGTGATGGAGTTTGCAATCGAAATCATATATTCTTTCGAGCATCTCGCGTAATTCGTCGTGGTCAAATTCATCGGGGAAGAGCAGTTCCGTAAGATATAATGCCATCTCCGCATACGATATGGCTGCCCTGCGCTCCACCTCTTTCATGTCCACCTTAGGGATATATTCCGGAACAAAAAGGCCTCCGTCGGGAGCAAGTCCCATGAATGCCGCCTCTTTCAGACCGTAAGTTATGCCATCTCCCTTAGCTCTCGTACTCAAATATCTCATCTTTATAAAGTTTTTGCTCCTTTATCCGACACCCTCATTACGTAAATGTCGGAATTTATGGAAAGTTCCTTAAAATGTTTTTTCATTGTTTCGCCCACTCGCAGAGCCACCTCCCTATCGGCAGAGAGCGCGAAGACCGACGGCCCCGAGCCGGATATATTCATCGCCAATGCGCCTGCCTCCAACACCTTCTCTTTCAGCTCATCGAAGCCGGGGATAAAACGTTTCCGATGAGGTTCTGCCACTGCATCGTGCATGGCTCGTCCTATCAGTTTGACGTCGTTGTTGAACAAGCCGGCCACAAGTCCGCCCAGATTACCCCACTGTTCAATGGCTGTCGAGAGCGGTATCTCACGAGGCAGCACACTGCGTGATTCCATTGTTGTGACCACAATGGACGGATGCACAACCGAACAGTAGAAACTATTGGGGACCGGCAGTTTGATGACGTCCAACGGATTGTAACCTCTCACCAGAACAATTCCTCCCATCAGGGCCGGAGCGGCATTGTCGGCATGGGCACTTCCGCAAGCCAACCTCTCGCCCTCCATGGCAAACTCCACCAGCTCCTGCTCCGAGAACGGGCGGTCAAACAACTCGTTCATTCCATAGGCAGCTGCCGCACTCGACGCGGCACTCGAACCTATTCCGCTACCCGGATATATTTTGGTAATCACATCTATGTTGATTTGGGCCGTTCTTCCCAACTTCGCCAAGAAGGCTCTCACAACAGGGGTTATCACATTCTTCTCTTTGTCGCTCGGAAGTGGTATACCGCACGAGTTTTTGATGTTCAGCCCGTCGCCATCCTCGGCCGACATTTTGAGTACGTCACCAACTTCGTCGAGAGCCATGCCCATCACATCGAATCCACAACCGAGATTGGCTATCGTGGCGGGTGCAAACACAGTTACTGTTTTCATCTTTATCTTTTTCAGTTAAGAATGGTTTTCATTATGTCGGCAAATACACCGGCTGCCGTAACCTCGGCACCGGCACCATAGCCGCGAATCGTCATCGGATGCTCTTTATAGCGTTCCGAATATATCATTATTATGTTGTTGCTGTCATCGAGATGGAAAAACGGATGTATGGCCTCCACTTCCGAAAGGCCGATGCTGGCTCTGCCGTTATCGAAAGAGGCTATGTAGCGCAGACATTTCCCTTGCGCTTTGAGTTTCGCCATACGACCCTCCAACTCGGCACCATACTCGGCAATCCCTTTTCTGAACAACTCTTTGTTCTCTATTTTCAGTAACTCGGCCGGTATGAACGGGTGCTCCTCAATATCTTCGTCTTCTATCTTGTAGCCGGCCTGACGGGAAAGAATCAGCAACTTACGTTTCACATCTTTTCCCGAGAGGTCTATACGCGGGTCCGGTTCGGTGAATCCGGCCTCGGCCGCTTTGTCGAGGGCAATGGAGAGAGTGTCGCCCGCATAAATCTTATTGAGTATGAAATTCAGACTGCCCGACAACACTGCCTCTATTCCGGTAATGGTGTCGCCACTCTTTACCATGTCCTCTATTGTGGCCAATACAGGCAGACCTGCGCCGACATTTGTCTCATACCTGAAACTGCAATTATTCTCTTTTGCCAATCTGTGCAGACTCTCATATGTCGCGAAACTGCTTGATGCGGCTATCTTGTTGGCCGTCACCACATTGATGCCGTTAGACAGCAATCCTGCATAACAATCGGCAATTACCTTGTTGGCAGTACAGTCCACAAGAAGGGTGCTGTGGCTGTGGTGCTCGATGATATACTGTGCAAATCCCTCCAATGAAGACTCTTCGGCACGTTCTTTCCATCCTTCGGGATAGAGATTCATCACATTATCCTCCGAGAGAATCATCTTCTTCGAGTCCATTATGCCTCTTAAACGCAAGCTGATTCCATAGTGTTCAAATATGTATTCCTGCTGTTTTTTTAGCTGTTTGAGCAGGGCGTCGCCCACATTGCCATGACCGACCGCATATATATCCATCACCACATAACCACCCAAGAAGAACGCATTGTGCAACACCCTCACGGCACGTACCACATCTTTCATGGAGATAATCACCGAGATGTTCAGCTCCGAACTTCCCTGAGCAATGGCCGATATGTTTATGCCGTATTTTCCGAGCGTGGAGAACAATTTTCCCGATATGCCGGGCGTGTTGCGCATATTCTGTCCCACAAGCCCCAATATGGCCATGTCTTTGTCTATCGATATGTTGTAGGTTATTCCGCCCTCCTTGTCCGAGTGGAAATGGCGGTCGAGCACCTCCACCGTTCTGTCGCCGTCCGAGCCCTGCACAGCTATGGTGATGCTGTACTCCGATGCGGTTTGCGAGATGAACGATATGTTGATGTCCTCCTCTGCCAATATTCTGAATAATTCCGCCGATGCTCCCACCTTGCCCAGCAGCACATCACCGCTGAGAACAACCACACTCATATCGGGAATATAAGAGATACCCTTCACCGGCCGCAGATTCTTGCTGTCGGTTTTTTCGCAAATTAGGGTACCGGCATTGTCCGGCTCGAATGTGTTTTTGATGAGTATCGGAATTTTGGTCTTGGTGGCCGGCCATACT
>JAZODY010000144.1:0-2860 GCA_045597245.1 Tidjanibacter sp. | reverse complement strand
TTTGAGGCAATCGTTTGCATACACAGCAATGACGCCACGACTGTGACAATGATTTTAATCTTTTTCATGAATATCTGTCCTGTTTGTTTTTGTTTTGATTCTCTTGTCGATACCGACTGTCCTGCCGTTAATGGAAAGGGGCGGCTTTTGGCAAGTCGCCCCCCTCTGTGGCATCGTTCCCTCGGAAACAACTCTTTTGCTCCGTTGTCTGCGGGAGTGTCAGATTCTGATTTTGGCAATGAGCTTGCGGATGGTGCCTTTGCCAACCAACGGTGCATGACCGTCCTCGGGATAGAGAATGGCGAAATCGCCGAACTCTTTCAGCGGAATATATACCTCGGACTCCTCGTCGGAGAAAGCGATGTCTTTCTCTGCATTGTAGGGCTCGGGATAGCTTGTCATGCGGTCGGCTGCTTTCCAACCGATGTACTCCTCACCCTCCATGATAATCTGGATGTCGATGTAGTCTTTGTGGATTTCGAGTTTGCCCTTCTCTTTGGCCTCTTTGGTCACCACGTTGATGAATACGTTGTCGCCGTCGAGGATGATTTTGCCGTCCTCGGCTTTGAGCATGTCGTGGCTCTTGATGTAGTCGAATACCAATTTGAATCCCGGGTGAAGACCCTCGAACTTGTCGCTGTATTTGAGATTTGAAAGAATCATGATGTTTATGGTTTTGTGATTAGTTATTAACTCTCTTCCTAACAAAGATATTGTTATTTTCCCACATTACCAACTCGGCGGCACTAATTTTTTCCGCTCTTTACGCCATGAGACCGTCTGCGGAAGGGCGAACATGGGAAATTATTCGTATCTTTGTGATTAATTATTACCAATTTTAAAATCGTGTTATGAAAAAATTCTTTAAGAACACCATCGTGCAGTTGCTTATTGCCGTGTTGCTGGGTATCGTGGCGGGGCTTTATGTCGATGGCGGTGTGCTGAGTGCCATCGTGAGCATCAAACACCTTACGGGACAGATTATATTTTTCCTCGTTCCGCTCATCATTCTGGGCTTTATCGCCCCCTCCATCGCCCATTTGCGCAGCAATGCATCCAAGATGTTGCTTTTTGCATTCGGACTTGCCTATCTCTCCTCCGTCGGAGCTTCGTTCTTCGGTGCGGCGGTGGGATATAATGTTATTCCGCGCCTCGATATCGCCTCCGATGCGGGAGCGTTGCGAGAGTTGCCCGAGAACATATTGAAGATAGACATCCCGCCCGTGATGAATGTCATGACGGCGCTCGTGTTGTCGGCCCTCATAGGTCTGGCTACCGCATGGGTGAAGTCCGACGAGGTGTCGCGTCTGCTCGATGTGTTCCAGAAGATGGTGTTGGAGTTGGTGAAGAAGATTCTGTTGCCTGTGCTGCCGCTCTTCATCTTCGCCAATTTCTGCATATTGAGTTATCAGGGGGCCGTTACGAAGCAGTTGCCCGTCTTTCTCTCGGTGTTGCTGGTTGTGATTGTGTGTCACTATATCTGGCTGGCCCTGCTCTATGGCATTGCCGCCCTCTATTCGCACAAGAACAGCTGGCAGGTGTTGCGCCACTACGGTCCGGCCTATCTCACCGCTCTGGGTACCATGTCGTCGGCCGCCACGCTGGGTGTTGCGCTCGATTGTGCCCATAAAAGCAAGGTGTTGCGCAAGGAGATAAGCGATGTTACGGTGCCGCTGTTTGCCAACATTCATCTGTGCGGCTCGATACTCACCGAGACGGTCTTTGTGATGACGGTGTCGCAGCTGCTCTACGGTCAAATGCCAGACTTTTTCACGCTCTCTGTTTTTATCATGATGCTGGGCTTGTTTGCCATCGGAGCCCCGGGGGTTCCGGGCGGTACGGTGTTGGCGTCGTTGGGCCTGATTATCTCGGTGTTGGGATTCGATGAGGCGGGTACGGCTCTGTTGCTTACCATCTTTGCCTTGCAGGACAGTTTCGGTACGGCCTGCAATGTTACGGGCGACGGCGCTCTGACGCTCATCACCGACACCTTCGAGCGTCGCATGTCGAAAAAGTCGGCTGCCGACCCTCTCCCTTCGAAGCCTGTGGCCGAGTAGGGAGGAGTGAAAAGATATGCCGGTCGCCGCATCAAATCGTGATGCGGCGACCGGCTTTTTTATGAATGTGAATCCGCCCCTCCTTCATTCTACTCGCACCCGTACGTCACCGACGGGAGGATGAATGAGCCGAAGGTGTGTGCAAATAATCGCCGACGAGAGGAGCCTTTGTGTAATAAAATTTGAATTCTGGCGGGATATGCCTATTTTTGCCGTACGGTTTTTTAAAAAGAAAATGCCCCGCGAGGGCGGATTAATGTTTTAACGGAGTATGATTTCTCACAAACGCGGTCTGCTGGCCCTTTCTCCCGTGGTGGTCCTCTTGGCCATCTACCTGACGGGCGCACTCTCGGCAGGCGACTTCTATCACGTTCCCATCACGGCGGCCTTCATCGTCGCCATTGTCTATGGCATGTTTTTGCTCAAAGGGCTCTCCTTTCAGCAACGGGTGGGAGTGGTGTCGGACGGGGCTGCCCATCCCGACATTCTTTATATGATATGGATTTTCTGTCTGGCGGGAATCTTTGCCGCATCGGCCAAAGCGATGGGGGCGGTGGATGCCACCGTTGCGCTCACATTGAAGGTGGTGCCGAGCCGTTTTCTGCCGGCGGGTCTGTTTCTGGCCGCATGTTTCATCTCTATGGCCATAGGCACCTCGGTGGGTACCATCGTGGCTTTGGCTCCGGTGGTCACAGTCATGGCTCCGCAGATAGGTTGCCCGACGGCGTGGCTGGTGGCCGTTGTGGTGGGAGGCTCGTTCTTCGGCGACAATCTCTCCTTCATCTCCGATACCACCATCGCCG
>JAZODY010000143.1:0-27867 GCA_045597245.1 Tidjanibacter sp. | reverse complement strand
GGGCCGCCATGAGGGCGACGACGCAAAGAACAGTGACTCTTTTCATGATTTTTTTCTGTTTTTCGGTTAAACATTGTGCATAAAGCAGAGGGATGTGTTCAAAATTCATACCCGAGAGAGAAAAATGAGATTAATTTTTTGTAGCTTTGTATTGATGTCGTTCGTCTGGCAGGGACGGGAGTGCGGTCGTATTTGTGCGGAAGAGCGTGCGAACTGCCGGTAAGAGGTGATGTTGTGCGGAAAAAACGGCGATTGCGGACAGAGTTGCGCAATGGCGTACCGCGCAGCAGAGGAGGGCACGATTGAAGAGAGTGCAACGAAGGAGAACGCACGAAGGAGAACGCAATGTAGTATTGTATACACTAATAATTTATTTAAACAAAAATGAGAAAACTTTTTGCTGTTTTGAGCGGATTGGCGATGATGGCCTGCACCGCTCCCAAATCCGATAATCCGTTTCCGGAACTTACGTGGGTGGATAATGTGGGAGCCCACAGTTATCCCTCTTCGGAGAAGGTGTTTGTGGTAAATGACTATGAGGGTGTGAGGGGCGATGCCCTGACGCTCTGCACCGAGGGCATTCAGCGTGCCATCGACGAGTGTGCCGCCGCGGGAGGCGGTGTGGTTACGTTCAATCCGGGCGTGTATCTTGTGGGGTCGCTATTTGTGAAGAGCAATGTGGACTTCAATGTGCCCCGCGGAACGACCCTCATTGCAAGTCAGGACCTTGCCGATTATGAGAAGATTCCCACCCGCGTGGCAGGAATCGAGATGACTTGGCCGGCCGCAATCATCAATATCGTCGAGGCCGAGAATGCAGCCATCTCGGGCGAGGGAACAATCAACGGCCGTGGCAAACCGTTCTGGGACAAGTATTGGTCGATGCGTCGCGACGACTACGAGCCTCGCGGCCTGCGCTGGGCGGTTGATTACGATTGCGAGCGTCCGCGCGGAATCTTGGTGCAGGATTGCAAGAATGTCACCGTTAAAGACATCGTGCTTTACCAACCCGGTTTCTGGTCGCTGCATGTGTTGTATTCGCAGTATGTTACGGTGGATAATGTGATTATAAGCAACAATATCGAGGGACGCGGTCCCAGCACCGACGGCATCGACATCGACTCCTCGTGCGATGTCTTGGTGCAGAATTGCAACATCAACTGCAATGATGACAACTTCTGCCTCAAAGCCGGTCGTGATGCCGACGGCCTGCGTGTCAATCGTCCCTGCGAGCGAGTGGTTATACGCAACTGCGAGTCGGGTCATGGAGGCGGCCTCATCACCTGCGGCAGCGAGACGTCGGGCATGATTCGCGACATTGTGGCTTATAATCTCAAAGCAAAGGGTACGGGCAACGGCCTGCGCCTGAAATCGACCACCATACGTGGCGGCGGTGTGATGAATGTCTATATGGCCGATGTGGAGATGGACGGTGTGCGTCAGCCTTTTGCGGCCGACCTCGATTGGAATCCCTCTTACAGCTATTCGGTTCTGCCCGAGGAGTTCGAGGGCAAGGAGATTCCGGAGCATTGGTATACTCTGCTGGGTGAGGTGGACCCCGAACAAGGCATTCCCGTGCTGGGTAATTTCCACTTGAAAAACATCACGGCGGTCAATGCTGGCACCTGCATCAGCGCCATCGGTATAGAGAAGAGCCAGATTGACAATGTGCGTTTGGAGAATGTGAAAATCAGCGGCCGTACGGCGGGCGCTGTCACTTGGGCCAATGATTGGGTGTTGGATAATGTGGAGATTACGGCCGAGGACGGCACGTCGGTGGTGACCGAAAATTGCACCGGAGTGGCTTTTTAGCGAGTGGCTCGGTGCGGCTTCGGGCCGATGTCGCGCAACGAACGGGGCGGGGACTTGGAACGGGTCTCCGCCTCTCTTTTGTTTTTGTTCGGGGAGACTCTCGACGAACGTGGCGATGATGTCGGCGGACGGCTGTCAGAGTGCCGGAAAGAGCTCGGGGGAGTGGAGATTCACTATGCCCAAACCGCGCCGCGCAGCCCGACGGACCGTATAGCGTGTGCCGCCCGAGGTGCCCTCATAGTAGCATATCAGCAACGAGGCGTGCTCCACAAGGTGGTCGTTGCGGCGGCTGAATACGGCATGGTGGTAGTGCTCGGCTATGAATACAGTCTCCTCGGCCCGAGCCATGACCTTGCGGTAGAGGGTGCGCGAAGGCTCGTCGAAGGAGTTGCCGAACGAGGGGTAGGGGACCACCGCCACAAGCGTCACATCCTCATGGCCGCTCTCCCCGCTCAGCGCCAACACCTCGTCGGCTGCCCAGAGGTCGAATCCCGGGGCCACGCCCGAGAGGAAACGACGATAGCCGGCCTCATAGGCCTTGCGCAACTGCTGTCGCAGGGCGAGCCTTATCTGTTGCTCGACGGCGGGAGAGAAACCCGCTATTTTCTCTGGACGGTGTCCGCTGAATGCCGCAGTCATGATTGTGTCGTCTTTTTTTGGTGGTGCAAAGATAGGGATTCATTCTCTTTCTTGCGCTCTTTTTTTGTGCTTTGTTTGCCGTTTTGTCGGAGTGTGCGGCAGTCGTCGGGGTGTGCATGTTCGGGTGCGGCCCTGTTTTTGCATTGTCCCCGACCTTTGGAAGGCCGACCGAAGTGTAGACGCCCGCCCCGACCGACGGGGCGGGCGGGGCGACGGAAGGCGCAAGTGTTATGGAGAGAGCGTTTGTTGAGATTGTCAATCGCCTGCTGGGTGTTATGGGGCTGGATTCGTCGGAGGATACGGCCAAGACCGTTGCGGCCATGCTCGTCGTTACGGCTGTTGCGGTGTTTGCGGCGGTGGCCGTTTATGCGGTGACCTATGTGGTCAGCCATCGTGTCACGCGTCTCTCCGCCTCCGACTACGGTACGGTAATCTTTGCCCGTCGCAACCTCAAACGGCTCTCCTTTGTCTTCGGCTCGGTGGCCTTCTATGTGCTTGCCCCGCTGGCCTATGACGATGGCTCGGCACGTCTGGTGAAGTTTATGGGAAAGATGCTCGACTCCCTGATTGTTGTGGCGGTGATTATGCTTGTTCTCACACTCTTCCGCATCCTTTTCGACATTCTCAACCACCGCGAGAATCTCAAAAACCGCCCCTTGAAGGGGGCTTTTCAGGTGGTGCAGATTCTCACGTTTTTCATCGGGGCCATCCTCATCGTTAGCATACTGATGGGAAAGTCGCCATCGAAACTGCTGACGGGCCTCGGAGCCTTTGCCGCCGTGCTGAGCCTCATATTCAAGAACACCATTCTGGGGCTTGTGTCGGGTGTGATGTTCTCCTATGAGGAGATGATGGCCATCGGCGATTGGATTTCCATGCCGCGCTACGAGATTAACGGCATCGTGGAGGAGATTACGCTCAATACGGTGAAGGTGCGCAATTTCGACAACACCGTCACCACCATTCCGCCCTACGTGCTCACCTCCGACGCCTTTCGCAATTGGAGCTGGATGTTGCGCTCGGGTGCCCGCCGCATCATGCGTTCGGTGAATGTGGACATGAACAGCATCACATTCTGCTCCGATGAGCTGCTCGACCGTCTGGCCTCCATGGAGTCGATGAGCGGCCTTGTGGAGCGTCTGCGTGCGGGCGACCCTGCTGCACCCGTTGCAGAGTTGGGCGGTCTGACCGGCCGTCCCACCAATCTGGCTCTGTTTCGCCTCTATCTGCTCGGATATTTGGAGAGTATGCCGCAGCTCAACCGCAGTATGCTCTACATGGTGCGAGAACTCGACCCCACCGAAACGGGGCTGCCGTTGCAAATATACATGTTCTCCTCGGTCACCGCGTGGGTCGAGTATGAGAAGATTCAGACCTCTCTCTTCGAGCATGTCATAGCCATGATGCCCACCTTCGGCCTGAGGCCCTATCAGCGAATATCCGACAATGCTTCCGGACAAGACAACGCCTGAGCGGTGAGGATGCGGAGAAGTCATGCGATGGTGCGGGTGGGTGTACGCATGACGCGGGGGAAAGAGCGAACGGATTGAACAACCAAATGAATGGAGAATGCGGCCTATCTCTTATTGCCGTCGGACTTTCGGTCTGCCTTTGCCTTTTCTGCTTTGCGCGAGGAGGTGAGGACGGGGAGTTTGAAGGGGAGGAAGGCTTTGGCCAACTGCTCTTTCTCGGCCTCGTCCATTCCCTGAGGTTCCTCCGATATGAGCAGCAGGATGTCGCCTTTCATCAGCGGCGTGTCGCCTTTGGGCACTATATACTCCTCTTCGCGCCTTATCATTATCACCAGTTTGCCTTTGGGCAGTTGCAACTCTTTGAGGGTGGTGCCTTGTGCGAGGAAGTGGTCGTCCACCTCCAATTCGGATAATTGGGCCTTGATGTTGTCGGGCAGGTTGATGCCGAAACCTATGTTCTTCTCCTCCACCGCCAGTCCCAACATCTTTGCCGCGCTGTTCACCGTGGTGCCCTGTATCAGCAGCGAGATGATGGTGATGAAGAAGACCGTGTTGAATATGATGTCGGAGTTCTCCACTCCTGCCACCATGGGGTAGGTGGCGAAGATGATGGGTACCGCACCGCGCAGGCCCACCCATGAGATGTAGAGTTTCATGCGGGCGGTTAACTTTCGGAACGGCACAAGCGAGGTGAATACGGCCAGCGGACGCGACACGAATATCATGAACAGGCCTATCGCTCCGCCCAGCACCGCAATGCCCACCATTTCGAGGGGATTGACCAGCAGACCCAGCGAGAGGAACATCACAATCTGAAACAACCATGTGAAACCGTCGAAGAAGGCGGTGAGGGTGTATTTGTTGGGCAGCTTGGCATTTCCTGCCACCAGACCGGCTATGTAGACGGCCAGATAGCCGTTGCCGTTCACAAGGTCGGTGAACGAGAAGATGAAGATGACCATTGCCAGCAACAGAATGGAGTTGAGCGACTTGTTGCCCGTGTTGAGATTGTTGAGCACATGCACCGCAACCCGTCCCAGCAGATAGCCCGACAATGCTCCCACACACATCTGCATCAGGAATGTGCCCGCAACGACTCCGAATCCCATACCGGAGGTGGTGATTGACTCGATGAGCAGTATGGTCAGTATGTAGGCCATGGGGTCGTTGCTTCCGCTCTCCAATTCGAGAATGGGACGCAGATTATGTTTCAGTCCTATGTTCTTCTGACGCAATATGTTGAATACCGATGCCGAGTCGGTGGAGGCCATCACCGCGGCCAACAGCATCGACTCCTTGAATCCCATGTTCACGTCCAGCCATCCGCACAGATGGTAGATGAACGTGCCGGTTATCAGGGCCGTGAGTAACACTCCCGCCGTGGCAAGAACCACTCCCGGGCCGCAGATGGGTTTTATCTCCGAAAACTTGGTGTCCATACCGCCCGAGAAGAGAATGATGCTCAGGGCAATCATGCCTATGAACTGGACTATGCGGGGGTTGTTGAACTCAATTCCGAATCCGTCGGTGCCGAATGCCATGCCCACCAACAGGAAGAGCAACAGAATGGGGGTGCCGAACCGATGGCTGAACCTGCCGGCAAGAATGCTGACAAACAGCAGTATGGAAAAAATCAACAATATGTTTCCGGCGTTTATTGTCATCGGCGGTTCTTTCTCTTTTTTTTACGGTTGTTTTGTCGCTCCGGTCTATTGCGGGATGAAAACGTAGCTTATCGTGCCGTACTGCTTTGTCGGGGCCGACATGTTTACGTCGAATCGGGACCTGCGGGCCGCCTCCACCGCGGTGGTGGTCATGCAGTAGTCCGACGAGGATTGCGACGTGTCCACCTCGGCCTCCACAACGTCGCCGTTGCGGTCCACCGCAATCTTCACGACCACCTCGCCGCCTCCTTCGCATCTGTATGCCGGCACGTAGAGGTTCTCGGCATTGCGTAGCGGATTGCTCAACGAGTACGACACCGTCACCTTTCCCTTCGCCTTGCCCGTTTCGCTCTTGCTCTCGCTCTTCTCCTCGCCCTTGTTGCGCGAGTCCATCATCTCCTGCTGCTCCCTGAGACCGCGTTCGTAGTTCTCGCGGTTGGCCCTCACGCGTCCCTGCACCTGCTCGGCACGGTCATATATCTCCGACATGCTGCTGTTGCGGTTGAACTGCTGGTCGCTCTCGCTGCCTTCGGCGTTGGAGATGCGGTTGCCTACGTCGTCATAGTCATATTGTTGTTGCTCGTTGAGCAGACGGTTTAGTTCCTGTGCGCGCTCCAACTCTTCCTGCAATTTTTCGAGGTCGGTGAGGTCCACCAATATTGTCGAGTTGGCCTGCTGACGGTCGAGGACAATCTTGGATGTGACGAAACATATCGACAACACCAAATAGCAGACCAATGTCACACATACGGCCGTGCGATGTTGATATATCCACGAACCCGCGTCCTGACGTCGCTTCATGAAGGGCAAATCCATACGGGTGCGCGCTCCCTGCGGGGGACGTGCGTGTCGGCCGTCACGAGGGGCGGTACTCGGTCGCAGGTCGTCGGCCGGTATGCGGTCGGGCTTTTCGGTAGGGTATGTGTTCTTTGCAAATGCCTCTTCTTCTTGCGGTTTGATTGCGGATGGGCGTCGGGTCGGCATGGTGACCTTATCTCCCGACGGGCGGGGTTTTGCAACGGGTCTTCGGCCTGCCGCACCTCTCTTCGATGCGGTCTTGTGCGGTTTGGCGGTGTGCGGCACCTCGGCCTTCACGGAGTCGGGCAGAGCCGAATTGACAAAAAGCACGACTTTCCTGAGTACTCCGCGCGCCAATTCCGATATGTATTTTCTGATATTCTTTGGCATCTCGGACTAAATATTTAGCAAATATACGATTTTATTTCAAAAATTTAGTACCTTTGCCCACCGAAAAACAGATTCGACCATAAATTAATATGATTGAGAAACAGAAAACCTTGAAGGCTCCCGTTTCGTTTAAGGGGACGGGTCTTCATACGGGCAAGTCGGTCACGATGACTGTGTTGCCTGCCGAAGAGGGTAACGGTATAGTGTTCAGGCGTGTCGATATTGAGGGTTGTCCCGAGGTTGAGGCTTTGGCCGATTATGTTGTGGATACCTCGCGCGGAACCACGTTGTGCAAAAACGAGGCTAAGGTGTGTACCGTGGAGCATCTCATGGCGGCCCTTTGGAGCATGGGAGTGGATAATGCGCTGGTGGAGATTGACGCTCCCGAGGTTCCAATCATGGATGGCTCGGCTCGCGAATATGCGGCGCGCATCGCCGAGGCCGGATTGCAGGAGCAGAATGCCGAGAGAGAGTATTTCGATATTAAGGAGAGGGTGGAGTTCTCCATTCCCGAGAAGAGCGTGAATATTGTGATAGAGCCTGCCGAGGAGTTTTCGGTGGACGTGGAGGTGGACTACAACTCCCGCGTGTTGGGCGTGCAGAACGCCTCGTTCAAGGAGGGCGACGACTTCAAGGCGGAGGTGGCCTCGTGTCGCACGTTTGTCTTCCTTCATGAGTTGGAGCCGTTGTTGAACGCCAACCTCATCAAGGGAGGCGACTTGGATAATGCCATCGTGGTGGTGGAGCATGAGATTCCCGAGGAGGAGATTGCGCGCCTTTCGGCCCTTTTCAATAAGGGGGAGGTGAAGGTCACCAACGGTTATCTGAATCATCTGAAACTTCGTTTCCAGAATGAGATTGCCCGCCATAAGTTGCTGGATATATTGGGCGACATGGCATTGCTGGGCATGAGATTCAAGGGCAAGGTCACGGCTCATCGTCCGGGTCATTTTGCCAATACGGAGACGATGAAGCTGTTGCTCAGGTCGCTCTGAGGTGCGGCGGCGGGACGGACCGAACGGTTCGCCGGATAAAACGGCGTGAGAATTGAACAAAAATTATTTTATTTAATATAGAAAAGTTATGATTAGTGAATTGGCTTTTGTGCATCCCGATGCCAAGTTGGGAAACAATGTGACGGTTGAGCCGTTTGCATATGTTGCGGGAGATGTTGTGCTGGGCGATGATTGTTGGATTGGCCCGGGTGCCGTTATCATGGCCGGTGCGAGAATGGGTAAAGGTTGCAAGGTGCATACGGGTGCCGTAATCTCGGGTGTTCCTCAGGACCTCAAATTTCAGGGCGAGTACACCACCACCGAGATAGGCGACTATAATACTTTTCGTGAGAGTTGCACCGTCAATCGCGGTACGGCCTCTAAGGGCAAGACCGTGATGGGCGACCACAATCTGGTGATGGCTTATGCCCACATCGCGCACGACTGTGTCATCGGAAGCCATTGTGTGCTTGTCAATTCGGTGTCGTTGGCCGGAGAGGTTGAGGTCGGCGATTGGGTGGTGTTCGGAGGTCACTCGGGAGCCCACCAGTTCTGCCGTGTGGGAGAGCATGCCATGATTGGTGCCAACACTTATGTGAACAAGGATGTTCCGCCCTATGTGAAGGCGGCTCATACGCCCATCACCTATGTGGGTGCCAATTTCCTCGGTTTGCGTCGCAGGGGTTTCGAGCAGGCTCAGATTTCGCAGATTCAGGATATGTTCCGCGTTCTGTTTCAGGACGGCCACACTTACAGTCAGGCTTGCGATTTGGTTATGTCGCAGTTCCCGCAGAGCAGAGAGCGTGATTTGGTGGTTAATTTCATTAGGGAATCCAAGCGCGGTATTTTGAAACCGTACAACAGAACGATTGTTGCCGATACGGAGTAAAAAAAAGAGAATAACGTTTGCATTTTTAATGTAATAGCATTATATTTGCAACGTGGTAGATGAAGATTTGGGGGCGAGAGTCCCCAAATTTCGTATATGTCCCTCTCCTCTTTGCCCTCGATGCGGGGTGGGGAGGACGGAGGAGACCGGCCGAGAACGGTGCGGGGTGTGGAATGAGCGAGAGATAAAACAAAAGCGGGAGGAGCGAAAAATGATAGACGTAGAAAAGATTAAAGCGATAGTGAACGAGGAGTTGGCCGATACGCAGCTGTTTCTGATTGATGTGACCTGCAATCCGCAAAACGAGATTGAGGTGGTGATTGATAGCGACACGTCGGTGGATATCGATGATTGTGTCGATTTGAGCAACTGCATTGAGGCCCGCATGAACAGGGATGAGGAGGATTTTCAGCTGACCGTCATCTCGGCGGGCGTGGGCTATCCGCTGAGGGTCTATCGCCAGTATGTGAAGTTGCTGGGGCGTCCGGTGGATGTGGTGCTCGTGAACGGAGTGAAGATAAGGGCCGTGTTGAAAGAGGCCACCGAGGACTCCATCACGCTCTCCTACATCGAGAAGGTGGCCGTTGAGGGTAAGAAACGCAAGGTGGAGCAGGAGGTGGTGAAGAACTATCCGCTCGACGAGGTGAAGAGCACCGTCGAATATCTTGATTTCAAGTAGCCCGTTGTGCAGCCGCATCAGGTGCGGAGAGCATGAGAGGTGCGGAGTATGGGCGGTGAAAGAGTGTGAAGGGGTGTGAGAGGTGCGGAAAATGAGAGGGAGCGGAGCATGAGGGGCGAGAGAGGATGTGAGGATGTGAGGGGGTGAGTGCGTGAGAGTGAGAGTGAGAGTGAGAGTGAGAGTGAGAGATATGGGCGCAGGTGACAGAGGTGCGGGGAGTCGTGGCGAGCGGGGAGCAAAGTCGAGATGGCGTCAAGGCCGTCGGCAGGAGGGTGAACCGCCGAGGATGATGGGCGGCGACCGGAGAAGAGAAACAAAAATTTTAGAACACAAAATACAAAAAACAAAAAGTCAAAAAAATATTCGTAGTTACTATGGATAACATGAATCTGATAAGCAACTTTGCCGAGTTCAAAGAGCTTAAAAACATTGATAAGAGCACAATGATTGGTGTGTTGGAGGATGTTTTTCGTCATTTGTTGATTAAGACCTACGAGACCGATGAGAATTTCGATGTCATCATCAATCCCGAAAAGGGCGATTTGGAGATATGGCGCAACCGTATCATAGTCAATGACGACGAGGTGGAGAATCCCAATCAGCAGATTGCACTGAGCGAGGCGAAGAAGATAGATTCCACCTATGAGGTAGGAGAAGAGGTTGCGGATGAGATAAAGCTCGATTCGTTCGGCCGTCGTGCGGTTTTGTCGTTGCGCCAGAATCTGGCGTCGCGCATCATGGATTTGGAGAAGGCAAATCTTTTCGAGAAGTATAGCGAGAAGGTGGGCGAAATCATTACGGGTGAGGTTTATCAGGTGTGGAAGAAGGAGATTTTGGTGATGGACGACGAGGATAACGAGTTGGTGCTTCCCAAGAGCGAGCAGATACCGAGCGACTTTTTCCGTAAGGGCGACGCCATCAAGGCCATTGTGTCGAAGGTGGAGATGCGCAACAACAATGTGTGTGTGATATTGTCGCGTACGGCGCCGGAGTTCTTGGAGCGTCTGTTCGAGCAGGAGGTGCCGGAGATATTCGACGGTCTCATCACCATCAAGAAGATTGTCCGTATCCCGGGCGAGAGAGCCAAAGTGGCGGTGGAGTCTTATGACGAGCGCATCGACCCGGTGGGTGCATGTGTCGGCATGAAAGGTTCGCCCATCTACTCCATCGTGAAGGAGTTGAAGAACGAGAATATCGACGTGGTGAATTGGACCAACAACACCCAGTTGCTGATTCAGAGAGCCTTGAATCCGGCCAAGATTTCGAGCATAACTATGGACGAGGAGAAGAAGACGGCATCGGTCTATCTGAAACCGAGCGAGGTGTCGCTGGCCATCGGAAAGGGCGGTTTGAACATCCGTCTGGCCAATATGCTTACGGGTTACGACATCGATGTCTATCGCGATGTCGAGGAGGAGGATGTCGATTTGGACGAGTTCTCGGACGAGATTGACCAGTGGATAATCGACGCCTTGAAGGCCATCGGTTGCGATACGGCAAAGAGTGTGTTGGAACTCTCGAACGAGGAGCTGACACGCCGTACCGACTTGGAGGAGGAGACCATTGCAGAGGTGGTCGGAATCCTCAAATCGGAGTTTGAATAAGAGAAGGAAAAATGTAATAAACATGGCACTTTTGCAGGAAGTGCCGCAGAGAAGATAGAAGGAGAAAAGAGCTTATGGCGGAAGAAAAAAAACTTAGACTTAATCAAGTTGCAAGAGAGTTTAAGGTGGGTCTTTATACGATTATAGAGTTCCTCGACAAGAAGGGAGTCAAAATCGAAAACTCGCCGAGCGCTCTTGTGGATGGTGCCGTGTATGACATTTTGGCCAAGGAGTTTGGCAAGGGACATATGGGTGACGAGCGCCAGAATGTAAGGGAGCGTATAACGATGAAACAGGGCAGTGTGTCGCTCAACGACCGCAAGGACGGTCAGCCCAAGAGCGAGGAGTTCAAGGAGGAGGTCGTGATAAAGAGCGGCATGATAAGCGTGAAGGACGAGGTGGCCTCCATCTCCGGCCCGAAGGTATTGGGCAAGATAGACCTTTCCGCCCCTCACAAAAACGATAAGGGCAAGCCGCAGAAACCGGTGGCGGAGCAACCCAAAGCGGTGAAGGAGAACAAGGCTCATGAGGTGAAGAGAGAGCAGGTGAAGGTGGCAGACAATGTGCAACCCGTTGTCGAGCCGTCGAAGCCGGAGAAAAAGATTGTCTATCAGGAGAAGACGTATGACGAGCGCATGGCCGAGAGCAAGGACAATGTGTTCCGCGCCTCGGACGAGAGCGCACGTCTGACCGGCCCGAAAGTGTTGGGCAAGATAGATATGTCGGACTTTGCGAAGAAGTCGTCGAGCGATTTTCATGGCCATAGGGAAAAACGCAAACGCATCGGCAAGGTGGATTTGTCGAAACCCCAGCAAGGCGGTCAGGGCGGCGGCAAACAGGAACAGGGCAAAGGACAGGATGGCGGCAAGCAGCGTCAGCAACAGGCTCAACAGCAGCAGCCTCGCAAGGAGAAGAAGAAAAAGGTGGCCAAACCGGTTGTTCGTCCCGAGGTGAGCGACGAGGAGGTA
Source organism: Tidjanibacter sp. (assembly GCA_045597245.1). Lineage (GTDB taxonomy): Bacteria > Bacteroidota > Bacteroidia > Bacteroidales > Rikenellaceae > Tidjanibacter. The sequence continues at coordinate 15,957 of JAZODY010000143.1, read as the reverse complement.
CAGAAACACATAAAGGATACGTTGGCACGTCTGACGTCGAAGGGTACCAAGAGCAAGGGTGCATTGCACAGAAAGGAGAAACGTCAGGAGGTGAGAGCCCGCATGGAGGAGGATATGGAGCGAGAGCAGGCGGAGCAGTCAATCCTGAAAGTGACGGAGTTCGTTACGGTGAGCGAATTGGCCACCATGATGAATGTGTCGGTGACGGATGTGATTACGGTGTGCATGAATCTGGGCCTTATGGTGTCGATAAATCAGAGGCTGGATGCGGAGGCTCTGGTCATTGTTGCCGAGGAGTTCGGTTTCAAGGTGGAGTTTGTGAGCGTGGAGATTCAGGAGGCCATCGACGACGAGGGCGAGGATTCGGAGGAGGATTTGGTGCCTCGTTCGCCCATCGTTACGGTAATGGGACATGTGGACCACGGAAAGACCTCGTTGCTGGATAATATCAGAAAGACCAATGTGATTGAGGGCGAGGCCGGAGGAATCACGCAGCACATCGGTGCATACAGTGTGGAGCTCGACGGCAAGAAGATTACGTTCCTCGATACCCCGGGCCATGAGGCATTTACGGCCATGCGTGCGCGAGGTGCGAAGATTACGGACGTGGCGATTATCATCGTTGCCGCCGATGACAGCGTGATGCCCCAGACGGTGGAGGCCATCAATCATGCCGTTGCGGCGGGTGTGCCCATGGTGTTCGCCATCAACAAGATTGATAAACCCCATGCCAATCCGGAGCACATCAAGGAGCAGTTGGCCCAGATGAACTATCTGGTGGAGGATTGGGGCGGCAAGTATCAGTCGCAGGATATATCGGCCAAGAACGGCATCAATCTCGACAAGTTGTTGGAGAAGGTGCTGTTGGAGGCGGAGTTGTTGGATTTGAAGGCCAATCCCAACAGAAAGGCCTCGGGTAGTGTGATAGAGTCGTCGCTGGATAAGGGCCGCGGTTATGTGGCCACCATCATGGTGCAGAACGGAACGCTGCACATCGGTGATGTGATGTTGTCGGGAACGCATACGGGCAGAGTGAAGGCGATGTTCGACGAGAACGGCCGCAAGGTGACTTCGGCGGGTCCCTCCACTCCGGTGCAGGTGTTGGGTTTGAACGGAGCTCCTCAGGCGGGCGATACGTTCAATGTGATGGATGACGACCGCAGTGCGCGTGAGATTGCCAACAAGAGAGAGCAGTTGCAGCGTATTCAGGGATTGAAAACCCAGAAACATGTCACGCTCGACGAGATTGGACGCCGCATAGCCATCGGCAACTTCAAGGAGTTGAACATCATCGTGAAGGGCGATGTGGACGGCTCGATTGAGGCAATGACCGACTCGCTGCTGAAACTCTCGAAGGAGGAGGTGCAGGTGAATGTGATTCATAAGGCTGTGGGCCAGATTTCGGAGTCGGATGTGTTGCTGGCTGCCGCATCGAACGCCATCATCGTGGGCTTCCAAGTTCGTCCGAGTATGAGTGCCAAGAGATTGGCCGAGAAGGAGGAGATAGAGATTCGTCTTTACTCCATCATCTACGACGCCATCAACGATATCAAGGACGCCATCGAGGGTATGTTGGAGCCCATCACCAAAGAGGAGATTGTCTGCTCGATAGAGGTAATGGAGACCTTCAAGGTGAGCAAGGTGGGTACTGTCGCGGGCGGTATCGTGCGCGAGGGTAAGCTGTCGCGCCACACCTCGATTCGTGTGATACGCGACGGTATCGTTATTTATACGGGTCGTTTGGGGTCGTTGAAGCGATTCAAGGACGATGTGAAGGAGGTTACGAGCGGTCAGGAGTGCGGCCTGAATATAGAGAGTTTCAACGATGTTCGCGTTGGCGACATCGTGGAGGGATATGAGACCGTTGAGGTGAGCCGCAACTAAAAACCTTTAATGACGAAGTTTTTTACGGACGGATGCGGCTCGAAAGAGTGCGCATCCGTCCGTTTTTTTGTGAGGAGAAACAGTAAATGAACAGAGAGGAGAGACATGATAACTCGTCGGTGCGCCGTCAGGACAGATTGTTGCAGCGACAGGAGGCCGAGAGGGTGTTGCGCGAGGCCGAGTACGGAGTGTTGTCCATGGTGGAGGAGAGGAACGATGGCGAGACGGGCGGCTACGGTGTGCCGTTGAGTGTGGTGTGGGATGGCGAGGGTTCGATATATTTTCATTGTGCCCGAGAGGGCCACAAGTTGGAGTGTCTGCGCCGCAATCCCCGCGTGTCGCTCTGTGTGGTGGGACGCACACAGGTGATACCGGAGCGATTTACCACCGAGTATGAGAGTGTCGTGGTGCGCGGACGGGCGTGTGCGGGGTTGTCGGACGAGGAGCGCATGAAGGTGTTGGAGATGATTGTGGAGAAGTATGCGCCCGGGTTTGAGGAGTCGGGAAAGAAGATGGCCGGACAGTCGTTCGGCCGCACCGAGATAGTGAGAATCGATATCGAAACCATCTCTTCCAAAACCCACGTGGTCAGATAGGCACGCAGAGGGAGCAGGGCGCCGTTGAGGCGGAGAGCCTGTTTTTTAGTGGCGGCATCAAGGAACGGAGCGCGAGAGCGGAGACGCCGCGGTGTGGTCGAATGTTTGGTGATGCCACATAACGGATGCGGCAAATAAATAGTGCGGGCGATTGCGGGCCTGTCAATTTGTTGTATATTTGTATTTGTCGCCGAACGACCGTGGCTGCGAGGTGTCGCGACGGGCGGTGTCGGCAAAGGGAAACGAACACACGACTCCGCGCCAAAGGAGAGGGGCGGAGCAACAACACATAAACATAAAACAGAGAGAACTTATGAGAGTATTTAGAAGCGTAAAGGATTTGGGCAATCTGCAAGCGGCTCTGGCCGAGGCATTCGAAATAAAGAAGGACAGATTCAAATATCAGGCTCTGGGCCGCAACAAGACGGCTCTGCTGATTTTCTTCAACAACAGTCTGCGTACCCGCCTGAGCACCCAGAAGGCGGCCATGAATCTGGGTATGAACGTCATTGTGCTCGATGTCAATCAGGGCGCATGGAAACTCGAAACCGAGCGAGGAGTGGTGATGGATGGCGACAAGAGCGAGCATCTGTTGGAGGCCATCCCCGTCATGGCAAGCTATTGCGATGTGATTGGAGTGCGTTCGTTTGCCCGATTCGAGAGTCGCGAGGACGACTACGGAGAGAAGATTCTCAATCAGTTCGTGCAATATTCGGGTAAGCCGGTCTTCTATATGGAGAGTGCCACCGTACACCCGTTGCAGAGTTTTGCCGACCTCATCACCATAGAGGAGTATAAGGAGCGTCAGCGGCCGAAGGTGGTGCTCACGTGGGCTCCCCATCCCAAAGCGTTGCCGCAGGCTGTGCCCAACTCGTTTGCGGAGTGGATGAATGCGGCCGATGTCGATTTTGTGGTGACCCATCCCGAGGGATATGAACTCGACCCGCAGTTTGTGGGGGATGCGAGGGTGGAATACGACCAGATGAAGGCCTTTGAGGGGGCCGACTTTGTCTATGCCAAGAATTGGAGCTGCCCGGGCGTGACCTGCCCTGCCGACTATGGCAAGGTGCTGTCGAGGGATATGAGTTGGACGGTGAGCGAACGACAGATGGCTGTCACCAACGATGCCCGATTCATGCACTGCCTGCCGGTCCGTCGCAACATGATAGTGACCGACGAGGTGATTGAGTCGCCCCGTTCGTTGGTTATTCCCGAGGCCGCCAACCGCGAAATTTCCGCCACTGTGGTGCTGAAACGTATGTTGGAGGCGTTGTAGAGGAGCAGACCTTTGTGTACGAAGCAGGAGAGGACGGAGTGTGATGGTGAGAAGTGGAGGCGGACTGCGAAAAGAGAGGGGCGAGCGAGGTGAATTTTTTGACAAATGTGACGCATTGTGTGAAATATTGTTGCCGAGAGGACAACTTTGTGATAAAAAACGTAAATTCGTGGATTGAAACTAACCTGATTTTTTATTTATTCTAATAGAAAGAAAATGAGTAACGTGAAATTTTTCAGAGGCGGAGATATTCCGCTCGAACTACATAAAGTTCGTGTCGTGCAGAAACTTCATCTTGTACCCATCGAACGCCGTTTGGAGGCGATGAAAGAGGCCGGATTCAATACTTTCCGTCTGAGCACGCGCGATGTATTCCTCGATATGCTGACCGACAGCGGTACCAACGCCATGAGCGACCGGCAGCTCTCGGCCATGATGCATGCCGACGATGCCTATGCAGGCTCGCAATCTTTTGAGCGTCTTCAAAAGGCGGTGCAGGATGTGCTGGGCAAAAAGTATCTGCTGCCTGTGCATCAGGGACGTGCTGCGGAGAATGTCATCTGCCGCACCTTCATCAAGCCCGGCAACGTGATTCCCATGAATTACCACTTCACCACTGCATTGGCGCACATTCAGGAGAACGGAGGAAAGATTGCCGAGTTGCTCCATGACCACGCATTCGAACTCAAATCGGACCATCCGTTCAAGGGTAACATCGATATCGAGAAGTTGGAGCAGTGCATTCAGGAGAACGGTGTGGAGAACATCCCGTTCATCCGCATGGAGGCCTCCACCAACCTCATCGGAGGACAGCCCTTCTCGCTGGCCAACATGATGGATGTGAGGAGAATAGCCGACAAATACAACATCATGCTTGTGCTCGACGCCAGCCTCTTGGGAGAGAATGCCTACCTTATCAAACAGCGCGAGGATAATTGGAAGGAGAACTCGATGGGCGAGATTATAAAGATGATGACGGGGCTTGCCGACTTGGTTTACTTCTCGGCACGTAAGCTCTCTTCGTCGCGCGGCGGCGGTATCTGCACCAACCAGAGAGCCCTCTATGCCAAGATGGAGGCAATGATTCCGCTCTTTGAAGGATTCCTGACCTATGGCGGAATCTCGGTTAGGGAGATTGAGTCTATGGCGGTGGGTCTGTATGAGACCCTCGACGAGACGATGATTAGCCAGAGTCCTAATTTCATCAAGTATCTGGTTGAGGAGCTTGAAAAACGCGGCATTCCGATGGTGACTCCCCCGGGAGTGTTGGGTGCCCATGTGAACGCCATGAAGTTCTGCGACCACATTCCTCAGGAGGAGTATCCTGCCGGTGCGTTGGCGGCGGCATTGTATATCTGCTCGGGTATCCGCGGTATGGAGCGAGGTACGATATCGAGTGTTCGTGACGAGGACGGCAAGGAGATTTTGGCCGATGTGGAGTTGTTGCGTCTGGCCGTTCCGCGCAGGGTGTTTACGTTGTCGCAGATTAAATATGTGATTGACAGGGTCGATTGGTTGTATCAGAATCGCCATCTCATCGGCGGTTTGAAGTTTACCTATGAGCCGCCTGTGTTGCGTTTCTTTATGGGAGGTTTGGAGCCCACGACGAATTGGCCTGCCAAACTGCTCGAAAAGTTCCGCAAGGACTTCGGCGACAGCCTCTGATGACATCATGAATTCCACGAAGGGCCATTGGATACCAATGGCCCTTTCTCTTTTTTATATGTGTGGGAGATGAAACAATGCGGACGGGGCACGTGCAGAAAAATATGTCGAAACAATGCCGGAAAGAGAGGTCCTAAATCAGGAAGAAAGGGAATTAAGAGTCTTGGCATGCAGGATGTTTTGTCGTGCGGCCATCTCGTTGTGTCGCTTTTGAACCGTATGGCGGGCGGGAATCTTCGTGACGGCCCAATAAAAAAGCGGTTGCAACGCTTGCAACCGCCATGTGGTTTTTGGTGTGCAAAGGCTTAAAATTCACTCTCTTAAACCTGCATCTTGCTCGTGGACCCAGAGGGGCATGATCCCACGACCTTCGGATTATGAGTCCGCTGCTCTAACCAACTGAGCTATGGGTCCTTTTTGTTTTCGGTCACAAAAATAGAAAATTGATTGGTAAAACCAAAATATTGACCGAAAAATATTTTCATCAAACAATCTCACCGATGCTTTTTACATCCGACTTTTGATTTCTGCCGCGTTGCGAGGCGTTTGTCGGATTCAGTTGAGGCGACCTTGTTTCACCGTCACCATTGCTGTCTGGCGGATGTCGTCGGAGGCGCTGCCGAGCAACAACTCCATGTTGCCGCCCTCCAATGTCCATGTGTCGTGTTCGACATCCCAATGGCGCAGGTCGTCGGTGGAGAGTTCCAGTGTCACTTCCCGGCTCTCGCCTGCGGCAAGGGTGACACGTCGGAACGCCTTCAACTCTTTGACTGGCCACTCCGTTTTCGAGCCATGACGGGTGACATACAGCTGCACCACCTCGTCGGCCTCCATGTCGCCGTTGTTGGTCAGTTCGAAGCGCACCTCAATCACCTCTCCCGAACGGTAGCGGCTCTTGTCGGTTTCAATTTCGCCATACTCGAAATCGACATACGAAAGTCCGTGACCGAAGGCATACATGACGGGTATCTCTTTCGTGTCGAACCAACGGTAGCCCACATATTGGCCCTCGGTGTAGTAGGCGGTGGGGGCGTCGCTATCTCTCTTTTTGAGGGTTGTCTGCTCGGTGGCGATGTCGGCTCTGTGGGCCACCGTAAACACGTCGGCATCCACATCGTCGGTCTGCGGAAAGTTGCCCAACGCAAACGCCGGCGAGTCTTCGAGTTTCTGCGGGAAGGTGAACGGAAGTTTGCCCGAGGGGGCTATGTCGCCGTAGAGGATGTCGGCCAGCGCATGACCGCCCTCCATGCCGTTCCACCAGCCCTGAACCATCGCGGGAGAGTATCTCTCCAACTCTCTCAGGTCGCACGGGCCGCCTGAGATAATCACACTCACGATGTTGGGATTGACCTCCGCAATGGCCTTCACTATGGCCTCCTGACCTACGGGCAGATTGATGTCGGCTCTGTCGCTGCCCTCGGTTTCGATGCTCTTGTTGGTGCCGCAGAAGAAGAGTACCACGTCGGCCTCACGTGCCGCTTTCAGTGCTTCGGCAAGCAGTTCGGCATCGGGTGCTTCATCTATGGCGGAGGCTGTCTCCTCGGGTTTAATCTCGTTTGCGTTGTATCCGAAACGGCCGTAGTAGGCCTTGTAGGCGGGGGCGTAGCTGATTTCGAAACGACCCTCGGAGCGATTCTGCAAGCCCTGCAACGGGGTGATTTCATAGGGACTCTTCACGCCTGCCCCCACACCGCCTGCGGCAGTGGTTGCTACGGCATTGCGGCCTATTACCGCAATCTTCTTCACCTTGTCGGTCCTGAGCGGCAACAGTCCTCCTTCGTTTTTCAGAAGTACCACCGATTTGCTCGCAACATTGTAGGCCGTCTGCTGGCTCTCCTTCTGTGAGGTCATCACTGTGTTGGCCTCTTCCTCGGGGATGGGCTCTATGGCAAATCTCACTCTCAGAATCTCTTTCACTCGCTCGTCCACAATCTTTTCGGAGAGTTTGCCCGCCCTTATCGAATCTATCAGGGCCGGGCCGAAGTAGTTGTCGCCCGTCATCTGCACATTAAGACCGCCCTTTGCGGCGCCCATCGTGCTGTGTGTGCCGCCCCAATCGGAGACAATGAGACCCTTGAAACCCCAGTCGTCGCGCAGAATCTCATTGTTGAGAACGAAATTTTCGGTGCCGTAGTAGTCGTTTATCTTGTTGTAGGCGGCCATTACCGACATGGCACCGCCCTTCACGACGGCATCTTCGAATGGTTTCAGGTATATCTCGCGCATCGTTCGCTCATCCACAATCACATTCACCGAGCCTCTGTTGGTCTCCTGATTGTTCAGCGCATAGTGTTTCAGGCAGACCGCCGTGCCGGCATCCTGCATTCCCAGCGTATAGTGGGTGGCAAGTACGGCAGCCAACATCGGGTCCTCGGACAGATACTCATAGGTGCGACCTCCTACGGGCAGACGTTGTATGTTGATGGCGGGTCCCAGCATGATGTCCTTGCCTCTCAGACGGGCCTCCACGCCGATTCCGTTGCCGTAGTCGTAGGCCAGCTCGGGCGACCATGTGGCGGCAAGGGCGGAACCTGTCGGAAAATAGGTGGCATAGTCGAGCGGCCAGCCTTTCGGGCGGAAACCGTCGGCCACCTCCTCCCGCACACCGAATGGACCGTCGGCATACTTTATGTCCTGAATGCCGAGCCTCGGCACTCCTTCGGAGGACATGATGGTTTTGCTGTGCATCATCTCCACCTTCTCTTCCAGCGACATCTGGGCAATAATCTCCTCTATCTTCCGGTCATTTACGGTCAGTCTCTCCTGCAATGAGTGGGGTTGTTGCTGTCCGCATGCCGCGCACAACAGTCCGGTCAAAGCCATTAAAAATGTTCTCTTCATGTTTCTTGTCGGTTTTCGTTTTCGAATTGATTCAAAGATAGTGATTTTTGCTCTTCGATGTCACCGCCGCATCCGAATATTATGATTATGGCGGAACAATCCTCTTTTTTGCGAGAATCCCTCTTTCGTTTTATTGTCGTTCTTTGTTAGGGGGCATCTGTCGATGGGGCTTTGATGTTCTCTTTTGCGGACCAAGATAAGACGGATTTTGTGGTTTGGATTAGCGCGAAATTTTTCATAATTTTGTGAGAAGAATCAAATTTTTCGCAATGTCCAATTCGGGGAAATACATAATCATCATCATGCTCTTGCTGGCATGCGTGGGGGTGCTGGTGGCCAGTAAACACGAACAGCATGAACAACAGGACCTTGTGAGGTCGCTCGAAGAGGTGGCACGCATGAATAACGAAACCCTCGGAAGAATCTTCGGCTCCATCGACACCATGATGGACAATCTGAACAGCATGGAAGTGCTGGCTGAGCACCTTGCGGCTTTGCGGGCCGACTCCGTGGCGCGCGAATCTCTCATGGCGGGTGCGGAGTTATATCATTCGGCCGACACACTTGCACGTGCCAACGACAATGTTGTGCTCAATATGAAGGAGGATATGCACCTTCTCTCCTCGGTCGGTTTCGATGTGGAGCCGTTGCAGGGGGTGGTGGTGCGTTTGGAGAACGAGAATATGCAACAGCGTTCCGCCATCAGGTCGTTGCGAGATTCGCTTATGCGGTTGTCGGTCATCGGGGCGGGGCAATATGATGCCGAGCCTGCCCTTGCCGTGAGTACTCAGGAGTCTGTCACGAGCGGATACAAGGTGAACAAAGGGTATTATATTATAGGTGGTCGCGCAATGTTGCAACGCGAGGGTATCATGAAACGCCGCTTTCTGCTCTTCGGTGAGGAGAGGGTGGTGGAGAGTGCCTCGTTGGAGAAGTTCACCACGATGGACCTCCATACCAAACGCCATCTTTATATCGGTCGTCGCGGTGTGAAACTGCTGAGCGACCATCCCGAGGGGAGTTTTCGATTGGTGTTTGATGCACGCGGAGGTGTCTGCAACGAACTTGTCATAGAGAATCCGGAGTTGTTCTGGTCACGCACCAAAGTGTTGGTGGTGGCCTATCGCAACAACATCTTGCAGTAGGCGAGGCCCGAATCAGTCGAAGAGTTGCGAGAGAAGCGCCACCATCGCATAGCCCAGAACAATGAGCAGCAGAAAAGCTACGGTGAAACCGACGAGGTTCTTCGCCGTATTTTTTTTCTGCTCTTTTTCGTCGGGCTCGGTGGTGTTTTCGTTGGGGGTTAGTGACGATTGCAGAGCCTCAATCTCTTCCGGTGTGAATCCAAACTTGCTCATGTGAAACTATCATTAAATTTAGCTGTCGCTTCCGAAAACAAATATAGCAAAAAAAATCTTTTGGCATTCAATTTGGATTAACTCGGACATGAACGGTGAAATACCGGAAGGAGTAATTAAAAAAATAAAACGATTATGAAACACTTTTTTACTATTGTTCTCGCTGTATTGGCATTAAGCGGTACAGTCAAGGCACAGGATTGGGCATTCGGTCCTAAGGTCGGTATCACGTTCTCGACCGTAAACGGTGTGCAGACAGCCGAGGTGCGCGAAGGTGTGGTTGCGGGTGTTTTCGCCGAGCGTGCTATTGGTGACATGGCGGCCATGCAGGCCGACCTGTTGTTCTCTCAGCACGGTTACAATCTCAACACAGACCCCAAGACACGCTATCGTGTAGACTATCTGTCGTTGCCTATTGTGACCAAGTACTATCTTTTCAACAATTTCAACTTCCAGCTGGGCGGTCAGTTCGAGTATCTGTTGGGCGCTAAGGAGAAGGTGTCGGGTTCGCCCTCACGCTCCATCCGCAACGACTTCAACCGCTACAACATCGCCATCATTGCAGGCTTGGCCTATGACTTCGACTTCGGTCTTATTATCGAGGGACGTTATTTCTACGGCCTCACGCAGCTCACCTCTCTGGAAGACAATTCCAGAACGGGCTATCTGCAACTTACCGCCGGTTTCAGATTCTGAGATTACTTTTGGTTGCAACGACCCATGCCGTTCGGGGGAGAGTCTCCTCCGTCGGAATGTCGGACCGTCCTCTGTTTTGGACGGTCTTTTTTTGTTGTTTTGCCAATTTACCGTTATTTTTGTCTTTGTATGCTGACGGCTGAACTCATAGGACAACTTCGTGCGGCGGCACAGAGGTGCTACCCCGAGCGGGAGGCTCGGGCGGTGGCTCTGCGCCTTGCCGAGGAACTCTTCGGTGTGGAACGCATCCGGGCGATGCTCTTTCCCGAGCGCAATGTGGCGGTCGATGAGGAGAGCGTGGCAGAGGTTTGCCGCAAGGTGACAGAGGGGGTGCCGGTGCAGTATGTGACGGGGTGGGAGGAGTTTTGCGGTCGTCGTTTCGCGGTGTGTCCGAGCGTTCTCATCCCCCGTCCCGAAACCGAACAGCTGGTAGTGTGGGTGGCCGACGATGTGAAGGCGGGCATGGCTGACAAGCCGTCATGCGGCGGGGGGGAGGCGGTATGCCGACCGCGAATCATCGATATAGGTACGGGCAGCGGAGCCATTGCGGTGTCGCTGGCCTGCATGATTGATGCCGAGGTGGTGGCCACCGACATCTCGGAGGAGGCCCTTGCGGTGGCTCGAAAGAATGCGTCGGCTAACGGTGCGAAGGTCTGTTTTGTGAAGCACGATGTGTTGAACGAAAGTCTCCCCGAGGGCGATTTCGACGTGATTGTGTCAAATCCTCCCTATATCCCGCTCTTTCAACGTCGGCAGATGCGTGCCAATGTCTTGGACCACGAACCCGGGCTGGCATTGTTCGTTGCCGACGACGACCCGCTGCTCTTCTATCGCACCATAGCCGAGCGAGGCCGCGGGGCGTTGGCCGAGGGAGGAAGTCTCTATTTCGAGATAAACGAGATTTACGAGGCTGAGATGTGCGACATGCTTGGCGCGCTGGGCTATGAAGATGTGGTCTGCCGACGTGATTTCAACGATAAACCGAGGATGATAAGATGCAGGCGAGGGTGGTGAGAGAGAAGAGTGCAGAGCAGGCCTTGCAGGCTCTGATGAGGTTGTGTGCAAAGTCGGAGCATTCGAGCGGCGATGCCATGAGACTCATGGCTCGTTGGCGTGTGGACCCCGGGCGCAGGGCAGAGGTTCTCGGACGACTTGTGGAGATGCGATTCATCGACGACCGTCGCTTTGCCGAGGCATATACGCGCGACAAAATCAGGTTTCAGGCGTGGGGACGACGCAAGATTCGCAACGGACTCGTGTTGAAGGGGGTGCCGCGCGAAATCATCGACGAGGTGCTGGCCGAGGCCGAGAGCGACGAGGGACAGTTGATGAAACTCTTGGCGGCTAAGCGCAGGAGCGTTCGTGCCGCGTCGGTCTATGAGTTGAAGATGAAATTGGTGCGCTTTGCCGTCGGGCGAGGGTTCGATTATGAGCAGGCGGCCGAATGTGTGGAGACATTATTGAGAAACGAAGATAAGAATGATGAAGAGTAGATTGCTTTGAATTGCCTTGTTTGTCGCGACCGCCTTGTCGGTTTCGGCTCAGGAGAGCTATTACAGATTGCCGCTCGACCTGCCGTTGGCCCTCTCGGCCAATTTCGCGGAGTTGAGGGCGGGACATTTCCATTCCGGCATCGATATCAAGACCGGAGGTGTGGAGGGAAAGACGGTGCATGCCGCCGCCGACGGATATGTCTCCCGCATAGGCATTGCCCCATACGGTTACGGTCGAGTGCTTTATATTGCCCATCCCAACGGAACCACCACCGTTTACGGTCACATGAAGGAGTTTACCGACGAGGTGGAGGAGTATCTGCGTAAGGAGCGCTATCGCCGCCGCCGCCATGCCCTCGACCTCTATCCCGACAAATCGCTCTTTCCGGTGACGAAGGGGGAGATTATCGGTCTTTCGGGCAACTCGGGCATGTCGTTCGGGCCTCATCTTCACTATGAAATACGCGAGTCGGGACGTCAGGACCCCACCAATCCCGTCACACAGGGCCATGTGGTGCCGCAGGACGACATTCCTCCTACGGTCTATTCGCTGCATTGGATAAGGGTCGATACGGTGGACGGTGTGCCGATGCACTCCAAGCCGCTCACGTTGCGTCCCATGCACACATCGGAGGGACGCTACACGCTCTCGTCGCCCGTGGCGGTCAGCGGCAGCGGTTATTTTGCTGTCGAATATAACGACACCAAGAACGGTGTGAGCAATAAGTTCGGTATATATCGCGCCACGCTCGAATTGGACGGCAGACGTCTTTTCGAGTTTGTGGGCGACAAGTTCTCCTTTGCACAGACGCGACACATCAACTCGACGATGGAGTATGCGTTGCACCAGAAATCTTCGTGGAGTGTTCTGCGTCTGGTGCGTCCCGTGGGCAATCCGCTCTCCATGTATAAGACTCCGCAGGGGGGAGGTTTGCTGAGTGTGGATGGCAGGGCCGATGTGAAGATATGTCTGGAAGACGATTGCGGCAACATGTCGGAGATTTCGTTCGCCATCTCCGGCGACCTCGACGGGGGAACTTTGCCCGAGGTGCCGACGGGAGGTGTGGCTGTGATGCGCGACAGGGATTTCTCGCTCACTACCGATGCCCTTACGGTTACCGTTCCTGCCGGTGCGTTGTACGAATCCGTCTTTCTTGTGCAGGAGAGGGTGGAGCCGATGACGTTGAAGAACGAGGAGGTGCAGGTGGTATCCGATTTCTATCGTGTCGGCGATGCGTCGGTGCCGTTGCTCTCGGCCATCAGGTTGTCGTTGGAGTGCGATATTCCCGCCCAGATGCAGCGTTATGCGACATTGTTGTCTGTGGATGAGAGTGGCGGAGTCTCTTCTATGGGCGGAACCATTCTCGACGGAAAGATGACGCTCTCCACGCGTTCGTTCGGTACCTATTGTGTGGCTCTTGACACCACCCCGCCCGTTGTGAAGTCGTTGTTTGCCGAGGGAGCCGACCTTACGGGACGACGCAGTTTCACGTTCGGCATGACCGACGACCTTTCGGGGGTTGCTTCGTTCTCGGCCACCATCGACGGAAAATGGATAATCTTCGAGCAGAATACGGTGCGCGGAACGATTACTCACCATTTCGACAACGAACTGATTACGCGTGGCGGTGAACACCGATTGGAACTGCGTGTTACCGATGGTTGCGGAAATGTGACCGTTGAGGAGCGCACGTTTAAATATTAGTTCGGTTGTGCGGGGGTGTTTGGTTGGGTATGTCGCTGATTCATATCTGTTTGCATGGGTGGAGCGTTCTCGGGGCGGCGTGGTTGAGGACCGGATGCGGGAGAACGGAGGCGTGAGGCTGTCGATTCCGACAGATGATTTTTGGAAAAAAACATCAAAAGAATTTGGCGGATAAAGTAAAATGACTTATATTTGTGCCGCTTTAAGTCAAGCACGGTGAGATGGGTGAGTGGCTTAAACCAGCAGTTTGCTAAACTGCCGTACGGGTAACTGTACCAGGAGTTCGAATCTCCTTCTCACCGCAGAGTGAAGGCCGACGTCAAAACGTCGGCCTTTTTTTGTCGGTTTGGGTCTTGTCTGTTTTGGGAGGCAGGGGCGCTCTTGTTCGGCTGTGGCCGGCGACGATTGTCATGATGGCGAGGAGGGCTTTGTGCATGCGACGACTGCGCGGCGATTATGGCTCCGAATATGTGTCGTTAGCGCAAAAATGACTATCTTTGTACTGAGTTGATTCTATTTACACCCAAAACCGACCAATAACAAATGAAGAAAAACTGTTTCAAAGCCCTTTTTGCGGCCGTAATGTTTTTGTCTTGCTCCGCTCCGCAACTCCGCCAAGACGCCATCATAAGCGGAATCGCATGGTTCGACGACCGAGGGGAGGAGGTGAATGCCCATGCCTCGTGCGTGGTGGAGGAGAACGGGGTCTATTATCTCTTCGGAGAGGCCCACACCGACGACAACAATGAGTATAAAGGCATAAACTGTTACTCATCCACCGACCTAATTAATTGGAAATTCGAGAATCAGGTGTTGGGATTGCAGCCCGACGGCTTGTTGGGGCCCGGGCGTGTGGGCGAGCGGGCTAAGGTGATGAGGTCGCCACTCACCGGCGAGTATGTGATGTTTCTCCACACCGACGACATGAAATATATGGACCCCCATGTGGGATATGCGGTCTGCGACAGAATCGACGGCGATTACCGTTTCATGGGCGAACTCAATCATGGCGACAGCTACATCCGACGCTGGGACCTGAGCGTCTTTCAAGATAGCGACGGCACCGGCTATCTGCTCACTCACGAGGGTAATATCTATCGACTCGCTCCCGACTATCGTTCGGTGGACTCCGTTCTGGTGGAGGAACTTGTGCCCGGGGGCGAAGCGCCGGTCATGTTGAAGCGGGCGGGTCGCTACTATTGGACCTTCTCGGGCAAGACCAGCTGGGAACGCAACGACAACTTCTATCTTACGGCCACCTCGCTCGCGGGACCGTGGGAGCGCAAAGGGTTGTTCTGTCCCGAGGGTAAGACCACTTGGAACTCTCAGGGAGCGTTTGCACTACCCGTTGTCGCGGGGCTTGATACCATGTTTGTCTATATGGGTGACCGTTGGTCGTTCCCCAAGCAGGAGAGTGCGGCCACCTATGTATGGCAGCCGCTCACCGTTGGCGATGGCGAGATTTCGATTCCGGAGTTTCAGTCGGCGTGGCGTGTCGATTTTGAGCGTGCCGAGTGGGAAACCGTCGAGCCCGCCATAAGGCGCGGAGCCGCGTCCTCTGTTTTCGGCAAGGGCGAGTGGGAACAGACCGACGAAGGATTTCGCAGCAGGGAGGCGGGAGTGCAACTGTCCGCCACCGTCAAGGGGCGTCGGATTGCTTTGTTTGGTATTTCCGAGCCTCACAGCGGCTATGCAAAGGTGACGATAAACGACGGAGAGGGGACGGAGGTGCTTAGTACGATTGTGGATTTTTACAGCCAATATCGTACCGAAGGGTTGAAACTGCTTTCGCCCGAGCTGCCTCGTGGAAAATATCAGGTCACTGTTGAGGTGTTGGGCAGCTGGGCCGAGAGCTACACCAAGAGCGGCAAGCACTTCGGCAGTGACGACAGCTATGTGTATGTCACCGATTTCGGTTCGGTAAGATGATTTTTTAAGCCGCCAAAGAACAATCCCGCTCGAAGGCGGGATTGTTCTTTGGTATGGGAAGTGTTGCTTGTTTTGTCGGGGGACGGAATAGGTGTCTGTTCGGATTGAACTATTGACTCCTTTCTTCTCCGCTCACCGCAAAATTCTGTGTTCAGAACAGCTCTATGCAGTTTTCGAGACCTATGCTGTGGGAGCCTTTTATGAGGGTAGTGGTGTTTGCGGGCCTTGACTCTTTGAGTGCGGCAAGCAATACATCCTTGTCAGGAAATGTGGCTATCCGCTCTTTGGAACAGGGGAACTCCTCGGCTGCCGTTGTGAAGTTGGGGCCCACCAGAAGTATCTTTTTGCAGTCCGACTCCAAAGCCAATTCAAGTATCTCTTTGTGGGTCTGATGGCTCCACTCGCCCAACTCCAACATGTCGCCCAGAATCATCATCTTGTATGGATGTTCCGTCGCACACAGCGACTTGAAGTTCTCAATCGAGGCCCTCATGCTCGACGGGTTGGCATTGTA
>JAZODY010000142.1:0-2061 GCA_045597245.1 Tidjanibacter sp. | reverse complement strand
CATTGCAATGGTTTGGGGGAAGAGATGGTGTTCGACATGGATAAGATGATTCCCGACCGACACAAAAGCATCCGAACGGGGGGAATAGAGCCCTTGTCATATTATAAGGACAAGGTGCTCGACGCTCAATTGGAGGCTCTCGGAAAGAGATACGGGTTTTCGTTGGATGAGCCGTTGGAGTCGTTGTCGGACGAGGCGTTGTCGGCAATCATGTATGGCGAGGCCGAGCCTCTGACGGTGGATATGCACGAAATATCGGGCGTGACATATAACAGAATGCTCGTGTGGGAGGGAATAGCCGAGTATATTCAACAGCAGGATGAGATGGCGGCAAATTCTTCAAAGAGGGCAGGAAAGTGGCTGGAACAATTTATAAACCGCCGACCATGCAGCGAATGTGGCGGAGCAAGATTGAAGAAGGAGGCATTGCAGTTCCGCATTGCGGATATGGATATAGCTCAGGTGTCGGCCATGAGTATCGAACGCATGGCGCAGTGGGTGGATGAGTTGCCGGATAAGTTGTCCGACAAGCAACGCAGGATTGCGGAAGAGATACTGAAAGAGATAAAAGAGAGGTTGGGATTTTTGATTGATGTCGGACTGGGTTACCTGACACTGAACAGAGCCTCAAAATCGCTCTCGGGTGGTGAGAGCCAGCGCATAAGACTTGCCACACAGATAGGGTCGAAGTTGGTGAACGTACTCTATATTCTGGATGAACCGAGCATCGGTCTGCATCAACGCGATAATCGCAGATTGATAGACGGATTGAGTCGATTGCGCGATATGGGTAACTCCATTATTGTGGTGGAGCATGACGAGGAGATGATGCGCAAGGCTGACTATGTGGTCGATGTTGGCCCGGGAGCCGGAGTGAGCGGAGGATATATAGTGGCGGCGGGAACGGTGGAGGAAGTGATGAAGAGTGATTCGCTTACGGCCGACTATCTCAGCGGTCGCAAGAATATCGCGGTGCCAGAAAAAAGAAGAGAGGGTAACGGACGGTCGATAATAATCAGAGGTGCAAGGGGAAACAATCTGAAAAACGTCACCGTTGAGTTCCCGCTTGGGAAGATAATATGTGTGACAGGTGTTAGTGGCAGCGGTAAATCAACACTGGTGGATGATACGCTGAGAGCCGCTCTCAGCAGAGAATTATATCGTTCTTATGATGTACCGTTGGAGTATGAGGCAATAGAGGGCTTGGAGAACATTGATAAGATGGTGGTGGTGGACCAATCGCCCATAGGGCGTACGCCTCGCAGTAATCCTGCCACATATACAGGCGTTTTTGCCGACATCAGGAAATTGTTCGAGAAGACACCGGACGCTCAAATCAGGGGGTATAAAGCGGGACGTTTCTCGTTTAATGTGAAGGGCGGACATTGTGAAACATGTCATGGCGCGGGAGTACAGACGATTGAGATGAATTTCCTGCCGGATGTGTATGTCAAGTGTCGCACCTGCAACGGAAAGCGCTACAATCGAGAGACGTTGGAGGTGAAGTATAAAGGGAAAAACATAAATGATGTGCTCAATATGACCATTGATGATGCTGCGGAGTTTTTTTCGAGCATCCCGTCTATTTACACAAAGTTGCATGCCGTACAAAGTGTGGGATTGGGTTATCTGAGGTTGGGGCAGGCCTGCACTACGCTTTCGGGTGGCGAGTGTCAGCGCATCAAATTGGCGGGAGAGTTGGCAAAACGCGATACTGGAAGAACGCTTTATATATTTGATGAGCCTACCACCGGACTCCATTTTGAGGACATCAGGATGTTGTTGGGAGTGTTGGAGAAATTGGCCGACAAGGGGAATACGGTGTTGATAATAGAGCATAATCTCGACGTGGTGAAGGTTGCCGACCATGTGATAGATATGGGGCCGGAAGGTGGTGAGCGCGGAGGTCAGGTGGTCGCCGTTGGTACTCCCGAACAGGTGGCTGCTTTGCAGGACGGATATACGGGACGTTATTTGGCCGAGGTGATGTCACGAAAGTGAATGTGTTGATAGGGTGTGGGGAATGTGGTTAAAATAGAGAGAAATGAGTGTCGGTTATAT
>JAZODY010000141.1:0-5539 GCA_045597245.1 Tidjanibacter sp. | reverse complement strand
GTATTTCTATATCAAAGGTAACTACAATTTATTAATTAGCAAAATTTACAACCAAAAAATACCCCAAAACGCACAAAAAGCTACCTCCCCAAAAAACAAAGAAAACCTGCCTAATAAAACTTGTTAGACAGGCTCTTTTTTTCTATTCATTCACCTTGACAAAACCCCGCTCGGCCGCCAACCGTTCCATCAGTGCATAGGCCTGCTCAAAGTCGTTCTCTATCTTTCCGTCCAGAATGGCATCCTTGATAACCGCCTTAATCTCCCCTATCGCACTGCACGGACGCAAACCGTAGGTCTTCATTATCAACTCACCGTCGATGGGCGGCTGGAAGTTTCTCACCCTGTCCTTCTCCTCTATCTCCTTCATCTTCACCCTGACAAGCTCGAAGTTCCTCAAAAAACGCCGCACCTTAGCATCGTCGCCCGAGGTGATGTCGGCATCGCACAGCAACATCAAATCCTCCACATCGTCACCCGCCTCGAAGAGCAGACGACGCACAGCCGAATCGGTCACCACATCCTCCGACAACACAATGGGACGCAGATGGAGAAAAACCAACTTCTGGACATATTTCATCTTCTCGTTCAGCGGCATGCGCATCTGGCGAAATATGGCGGGAACCATCTTCGACCCCACAACCTCATGCCCGTGGAACGACCACCCGACAAGAGGGTCGAACGACTTGGTGGCCGGCTTACCCACATCGTGCAACAGCGCAGCCCAACGCAACCATAGTTTGTCGCTCTTGCGGGCAACATTGTCCAACACCTTCAATGTGTGCCTGAAATTATCCTTATGCGCCTTCCCGTTACGTTTATCGACCCCTTTCAACGCCTCTATCTCGGGGAATATCAACGGCAACAATCCGCTCAAACTCAACAACTCGAATCCGATGGATGGAACCGGCGACATGATTATCTTGTTCAACTCCGTCACGATGCGCTCTTTGGAGACAATACTCATTCGTGAGGCATTGCGCTCTATGGCCTCAAAAGTCTCGGGCGCAATGTCAAAACCCAGCTGAGTGGCAAATCTCACCGCCCTAATCATGCGCAACGGGTCGTCGGAGAAGGTCACATCGGGGTCGCACGGAGTACGAATCACACACTCCTCCAAATCTTTCATCCCGCCAAACGGGTCGAGCAACTCACCGAAAGTATCGCCATTGAGCGACCATGCCAACGCATTAATCGTGAAATCGCGGCGCAGCTGGTCGTCCTCGATGGTGCCCTGTTCCACAACGGGCTTGCGCGAATCCTTCGAATATGACTCCTTGCGCGCACCCACAAACTCCACCTCCACACCCGAGGCCCGCAACATGGCAGTACCGAATTTTTTGAACACAGAGACATTGGTATGCAACTCCCTGCCCAACTCCTCGGCCACCTCAATGCCGCTGCCTATAACCACAACATCAATATCGGTGGAGGGCCGGCAAAGGTAATGGTCACGCACATATCCACCTATCACAAAGGCACGAACACCCTTGCGGTCAATAATATCGGAGATTCTCTTGAATACCGGCAACGATAAAGGCTCTGTCATGACGAATAGTTAAAACGGGCAACAATCGAACTGTTTGCGTCACCCTCGGTTCAACTCTCTGAGATACATCCCGACCGTATTCTCCAATCCGAGATACAGCGCATCCGAGATGAGCGCATGCCCAATAGACACCTCATCGACATAAGGTATATCCCTCACGAAACGTGCGAGGTTGTCGAGATTGAGGTCGTGGCCGGCATTGATGCCCAATCCCAACGACCGGGCCGCACGTGCCGCCTCCACATAAGGCGCTATGGCCGCCGAGGCATCGGCCTTGTAACCCGACGCATAAGCCTCGGTATAAAGTTCAATTCGGTCGGCCCCGCAACGTGACGCCCCCTCCACCATTTCGGCTATGGGGTCCACAAAGATGGAGACACGTATCCCCTTAGACTTGAACAGAGCCACCTTCTCGCTTAGGAACTCGCGATTTCTCACAGTATCCCAACCTGCGTTGGAGGTGATTGCATCGTGAGCATCGGGTACCAGCGTAACCTGAGTGGGGACAACATCCAACACCAAGTCAGTGAACGAATCTATGGGATTTCCCTCTATGTTGAATTCGGTGGCCAGCACCTGTTTCAACGCTCTCACATCGTCGTAACGGATATGGCGGCCGTCGGGACGCGGGTGAACCGTGATACCGTGAGCACCGAAACGCTCTATATCAAGCGCAGCCTTAACGACATCGGGAAGATTGCCGCCGCGGGAATTTCTGATTACGGCAATCTTATTTATGTTTACACTTAATTTTGTCATAATTTAACATTACTTTTGCGTCGTAAAGTTACCACATAATTTTTGGATATGAAAATTATTTTGTACATACGTCCCGAATATGTGCCCGCTGCCGGCGAGATGGAAAATCTGTTGGCGAGCATATCTAAATATGGATTCGAATGCTATGTGAATGCCTCATTCGCCGGGGCAAACTCCGAAACGTTCACGCTCGATTCCAGTGTGATACCTTATGTTAAAATAAGTAGGGAGATGGCGCACGATGCGGTCCTGATGACCTATGGAGGCGACGGAACATTTCTTGAAGCGGTGAGAGTGGCCGGCAATCTAACCATCCCCATGCTCGGAATAAACTCGGGCAGATTGGGTTTTCTGGCCAATACGCAAAAAAACGAAATAGAAAGGACTTTGAACGATTTGCGCTCGGGCAACTACGAGATTGAAAAGCGCACCATGCTGAAAGTGGAGGGAAGATTCAAAGGCAAGAGGGGCATAAGATACGCCTTCAACGAATTCTCAATCCAACGCCACAGCGTCAGCATGCTTGAAACGGAGGTGGAGATAAACGGCATGAAAGCCGTTAATTATTGGAGCGACGGCGTATTGCTGGCCACTCCGTCCGGCTCGACCGCCTATTCACTCAGTGCCGGCGGTCCGATAGTGGCTCCGGAATGCGGATGCTTTATACTCACCCCGATAGCACCTCACAACCTGACGATGCGGCCAATCGTGATTCCGGACAACAGTGTCGTGAAATTCCGCATTCATACACGTGAACAGTATGCTTATGTCGGTATAGACAACCAGAATTTGAAGGTGGACAACGGAGCGGAATTCACGATAAAGAAGGCAAAAAAGTTTGTATTTTTGGTGAAACTGCAAAATATATCATTCTACGGCACGTTAAGAAATAAAATGATGTGGGGAGTTGACCGACGCGACACGAAAAAATAGCGGATAATAGTAGGTGAATATCGATATATATGTTATATTTGCATATTTATTTTTGAAATAATGCAAGAAGAAAAACAACAACAGATACCGCAGCATGTGGCCATAATAATGGACGGCAACGGTCGTTGGGCCAAACTAAGGGGTTTGGAACGGACAGAGGGTCATATAGCTGGTAAAAACAATGTGCATGTAATCATAAAAGCGGCATGCGACATGGGCATAAAGTTCGTGACGCTGTATGCTTTTTCCACCGAAAATTGGGGACGTCCCAAAAAAGAGGTGGATATGCTCATGGAGCTTTTCTGCAAAAGCATTATTAGCGAAATGCCCGAACTCATAGAGAACGGAGTGAGAGTAAGAATCATAGGCGACAAGGAAGGATTGTCGGACGAAGTTTGTCGTCATATCGACTTGATAGAAGAAAAAACATCGAATTTGGACAGGTTGGTATTGATTCTTGCACTCAATTACAGTTCCCAAACCGAATTGACCCATGCGGCAAGAGAGATTGCCAAGCGAGTCGAGAGAGGAGAGTTGAAGGCCGAAGAGATTGACAGAAACACAATAGAGGAGTCTTTGTACACAAATGGAATACCTGCTCCGGACCTTGTGATAAGAACAAGCGGCGAGTGCAGACTGAGTAATTTTTTATTGTGGCAGAGCGCATACAGCGAATTGTATTTTACCCCTACCCTCTGGCCCGATTTCGACAAGGAAGAGTTGGAGAAGGCGGTTGCGGCATACAATACCAGAGACAGAAGATACGGATTAGTAAAAGAAAACAACAATTGACAGACGTAATGAAAACTCGACTCTCAATACTTTTGATTGCCATCCTATTTACATTCACGGGAGTGAAAGGACAAAACACGATTGCGGAGAACAATGCTGCGGATACTGTGACTGTTTCATCGGCAGAATTGGATTCGCTCCCGTTGGCCGATTACAAAAACCCGAAGAGGTATCTCTTGAATGACATAAATATCCACGGAGTAAAGTACCAGAACAGCGAAATAATCCTTTCCGCCTCCGGACTTACAAAGGGTGACTCGATATACATTCCCAGCAGCTACATCTCGGAGGCCATTTCGAAATTATGGTCGCAACGCTACTACTCGGACATCAAAGTTGTGGCAGAGACATTGGAAGACGACAAAGTCAATTTGGATATCTACATGCAGGAACGTCCCCGTGTTTATCGTTGGTTGTTCGACGGCATAAGACGAGGTGAAGGAACGGATTTGATAGAGACCCTTAAATTGCGTCGAGGCAGCGAGTTGTCGGATTACGTGATTGACAAGAACGTAAAGTTAATCAAGGAGCATTTTGCCCAGAAAGGTTTCCGCAATACGGATGTGGAGGTGAGAATCGACAACGACACCGTTGTGGATAATGCAGTGAATGTAACGTTCCGAATCAATAAGAACTATAAGGTCAAAATCGGCGCCATCGATTTTGACGGCAACGAGATAGCAAGTGACAAACGTCTGCGCCGCTCGATGAAAAAGACTCATCAGGTGTCGGCCAACTTCCTCAAAGGTACGCGTTTGAAAGAGGAAGAGTATAAGGAGGACAAGGTCAATATCATAGATTACTACAATTCGAACGGATATAGAAACGCTCATATAGTTAAGGATTCAATTTATAATATCAGCCACAACAGGATTGGTATTTTGATTACCGTGGAAGAGGGCAAGAAGTTCTATTACCGAAACGTTAATTGGGTGGGAAACACCATATACAGCACCGACCACCTCAATAATATATTGAACATAAAGAAAGGTGAGGCATATGACAAGAAGACCCTTCACAAAAGATTGGGATACGGAGCGGAAGACAGTCCCGACGACCCGTCGACCGTAAAATCCCTGTATCAGAATCAGGGTTATCTGGCCTCTATCATAGAGCCGATGGAGGTAATCGTAGGTGAAGACTCGATTGATTTGGAAATCAAGATATTCGAGGGCAAGCAGTACACTATCAACGAAGTGAATATCAGCGGAAACAACCGTATCAACGATGAGGTTATCAGACGCGAGATATATACTCAGCCGGGCGAACTTTACAACCGTGCCCTCATACTGCAAACCATCTCGCAGTTGGCCATGATGCGCCACTTCGACGAAACATCCATCATGCCCGACATGCAACCCGATGGCGAAGATTTGGTAAATATCACGTGGCCGCTCAGCGAGAAAGCCAGCGATAGTTTTGACATATCGGGCGGTTGGGGTTCAGGTATGTTTGTGGGTTCGATAGGAATCACGTTGGCCAACCTATCAACAAGAAACCTTTTCA
>JAZODY010000140.1:0-1511 GCA_045597245.1 Tidjanibacter sp. | reverse complement strand
AACGACAATGAGGAGGGTGGCAAAAACAAATATGAGGAGGACTTCCTGCGCCGCCAGTTGCAGATGTCGGGCAAGGGGTGGAAGACCACCTTCGACAAACTCGTCAAACCCGAGGCGGGGCGCAAGCTGATAGACAACCTCGGCCATGTGCTCGATGCCGACTTCTCGGTGATAGTCTACAACTTCCTCGACATATTGTCGCACGCACGCACCGACACCGAAATCATACGCGAACTGACGGTGGACGAGACGGCCTTCTGCTCGCTGACGCGCTCGTGGTTCGAGTATTCGGACCTGCTGACGCTGCTCAAAATTCTGGCCGAAAAGGGCCATACGGTGATAATAACCTCGGACCACGGCACCACACGCGTGGACAACGCCATAAAGGTGGTGGGCGACAAGGAGACCTCGGTGAACCTGCGCTACAAGACGGGCAAGAGCCTCAACTACAATCCGCGCGATGTGTATGAACTGACACGTCCCTCCGAGGCCCAACTGCCGCAGGGGAACCTCTCATCGACATACATATTCGCTCTGGGGCACGACTTCTTCACCTACCCCAACAATGCGAATCAATATATAAAATATTACAGCAACACCTTCCAGCACGGCGGCATATCGATGGAGGAGATGCTGGTGCCGTTCATAGTGCTCTCGCCCAAAGCCTGACGACCGACGGAGAGAGCAGGTGCGACAACGGCGAGAGCCGAGAGAGACACACAGACGGCCCAAGACGCGGACGGCCGGCACGACACCGACGACGAACAAAAAAAGGAGAGGACCGCAAGAGGGCCGCATCGACAACCCAAGACGTGGACGGCCTGCAAGACACCGACGACGAACAAAAAAGAGAACAAAAAATGGGGGAATGTGTTGGATTGCAATAAACAAAAAGGTAACTTTGCGGGGTTATTGGAGGAAAACCTACAAGAGAGCATGGACAGCACTGGGAAAAGCATAAAGGTGAACGACATCGACGACCTGCCCGAGGCGGCAGAGGCAATAGCGAAGATGCTCGACAGCCATCCGATAGTGGCTTTCCACGGCCCGATGGGGGCGGGAAAGACCACACTCATACGCGAGATTTGCAACCTATTGGGCGTGACCGACACAGTGACAAGCCCCACATTCGCACTCGTCAATCACTACATGAGACCCGACGAGGAGCCGGTGTTTCATTTCGATTTCTATCGCATAGAGCACATAGAGGAGGTATTCGACATGGGGTATGAGGAGTACTTCTTCGGCGGCGGGGTGTGCCTTGTGGAGTGGCCCGAAAAGATTGGCGACCTGCTGCCCGAGGATGCGCTGCACGTGACCATAGAGGTGACCGGCCACGAAAGCCGCCTTATACACATGGCTGTCGGGGAGCCGGCATAACCAGAGAGAAAAGGAGCAAAAGGAAGGAGAAGGAGAAGGAGAAGGAGAAGGAGAAGGAGAAGGAGAGGGAGAAGGAGAAGGAGAAGGAGAAGGAGAAGGAGAAGGAGAAGGAGAAGGAGAAGGGCGGACCG
>JAZODY010000139.1:0-2092 GCA_045597245.1 Tidjanibacter sp. | reverse complement strand
TTGGTCTTCAACTCGTCCGAGCCGTAGAGCGACGGAACCAGAGTGGTGTGAACGAATACCGTGTCGTTGGGCGCATTCTCGATTCTCACCTGACGCAGTGCCTCCATGAATGCCTCCGACTCGATGTCGCCTATCGTACCGCCAATCTCGGTGATAACGATGTCGGCATTGGTAGATGCTGCGGCCTCATATATTTTGTGCTTGATTTCGTTGGTGACGTGGGGTACGATTTGCACCGTTCCTCCCTTGTAGTCGCCTCTTCTCTCTTTGTCGAGCACGGCGGTATAGACCTTTCCCATTGTGATGCTCGAAGTGTAGTTGAGTTCCTCGTCGATGAAACGCTCATAGTGTCCCAAATCGAGGTCGGTCTCGGTACCGTCGGCCGTCACGAAGACCTCTCCGTGCTGCAACGGGTCCATCCTTCCGGGGTCCACATTGATATAGGGGTCGAATTTCTGCATGAATACTCTGTATCCGTGCGATTTGAGCAGCAATGCGATACTTGCTGCCGTAATACCTTTTCCCAGGCCGGAAACCACACCTCCGGTCACAAATACATACTTGGCCATCTTATTTTGATTTTTCGTTTTCTTCGGCCACAAATATACAATTTTATTCCCGTTCTTCTTCTCTATGGGTGGTTTTTTTAAATCTAAATTTAAGAAAAATTAACCTCACGTTTTTTAACGAAAAATTAAACTCTTTTTTGCGACGAGGAGTTTAAATTTTGTTTGCAAATGACTATTTTTGCGTTTTGATAGCAACGGTTGGCCGACATGATGTTTCGGCCGGTCCGTGAGCACCTTTTGCGAGAAAGGCATGCTTTCAGGTGGATTATACTATAATTAAATAAGGAATAAAAAACAACGATTAAAATCAAAGGTCAGATGAAACAGGACATGATTGTTATTCTGGATTTAGGCAGCCATGAGAATACGGTAGTGGCGCGAGCAATCCGTGCACTGGGTGTTTACAGCGAAATCTATCCGCACGACATCACGGCGGAGCAACTCAAAGCCCTGCCCAATGTGAAGGGTGTAATTATCAACGGCGGCCCCAATCATGTGGTCGATGGTGTGGAGATTGATGTTCTGCCCGAAATCTATCAGGCAGGTTTTCCGGTCATTGCGGCGGGACACGACAAGGCGTTGTGCGAGGTGAAACTGCCCGAGTTCGGCAACGACACCGAGGCCGTTAAGGAGGCCGTGAAGTCGTTTGTCTTCGATGTGTGCAAGGCCGAGGCCAACTGGAACATGACAAATTTTGTCAATGACCAGATTGAGTTGGTGCGTCGTCAGGTGGGTGACCGCAAGGTACTGCTGGCTCTCTCGGTCGGTGCGGACAGCTCGGTTGTTGCGGCTCTGTTGTTGAAGGCCATCGGAGATAATCTGGTGTGTGTGCATGTCAATCACGGACTGATGCGCAAGGGCGAGTCGGAGGATGTTGTGGAGGTGTTCAGCAATCAGTTGAATGCCAATCTTATATATGTGGACGCAACGGAGCGTTTCCTCGGTAAACTCGACGGTGTTGCCGACCCCGAGGAGAAACGCAAGATTATAGGAGGCGAGTTCATCCGCGTCTTCGAGGAGGAGGCTCGCAAGTTGGACGGCATCGACTTCTTGGGTCAGGGTACCATCTATCCCGACATCGTGGAGAGCGGTACGAAGACAGCCAAGATGGTTAAGTCGCACCACAATGTGGGTGGTCTGCCCGAGGATTTGCAGTTTGAGTTGGTGGAGCCTTTGCGCCAGTTGTTCAAGGACGAGGTGAGAGCCTGCGGTGTGGAGCTGGGACTGCCCTACGACATGGTCTATCGTCAGCCGTTCCCGGGCCCGGGTCTGGGTGTGAGGTGTCTGGGTGCTATCACCAAAGACCGTTTGGAGGCGGTGAGAGAGTCGGATGCCATACTGAGAGAGGAGTTCAAGGCGGCAGGTCTGGACAAGAAGGTGTGGCAGTATTTCACCATCGTTCCCGATTTCAAGTCGGTGGGTGTGCGTGACAACGCCCGTTCGTATGATTGGCCGGTTATTATCCGTGCGGTCAATACGGTGGACGCCATGACGGCCGATGTCGTTGAGATTGACTGGGCTTT
>JAZODY010000138.1:0-5115 GCA_045597245.1 Tidjanibacter sp. | reverse complement strand
CGGGAGCCGCATTCCTTGTCAATAGTGCCTCGACGGTTGCCCGAAGGATACATGTGTCGGAGTTCGTCATCGGAATGGTGATTGTGGGGGTGGGTACGTCGTTACCCGAGTTGTTGGTCAGTTTTTTTGGAGCGATGCAGGGGAGTGGCGATGTAGCCATAGGCAATGTGGTCGGCTCAAATATATTCAATGTGTTGCTGATTTTGGGACTAACCATGTTCATCAAGCCCGTGCGGCTTGCCAAACGCGGACTGATGGCCGATGTGCTCATCTG
Source organism: Tidjanibacter sp. (assembly GCA_045597245.1). Classification (GTDB taxonomy): domain Bacteria; phylum Bacteroidota; class Bacteroidia; order Bacteroidales; family Rikenellaceae; genus Tidjanibacter. The sequence goes on along the minus strand of JAZODY010000138.1, from coordinate 4,841 downwards.
TCTGGCCACCTCGTTGGTGCTCTATCTCATGGCTTTCGGGCTTACCACCAATAGCGGCGGTTCCATCTCGCGCATTGAAGGAGGTGGGTTGCTGCTCATGTTTGCGGCTTTCTTGTGGTACTCGTTGAAGGCGGGACGCAATGAGGTTGTGGCTGAGTCCGAAAAGAGCGCTTCGACCTTCGATAAGGCCGACGACAACATCCGTTCGGCAATGAGCGTAAATGGTACTGCGACCGGCGTGTCCGATGCTGTCGAAAAACCTCTTTGGCAGAGCCTTGCGGGTATTGGAGCAGGCCTTGTGTTGCTGATATTCGGAGCACGTCTTTTTGTTGATAAGGCGGTGGAGTTGGCCCGCATGTTCAATGTGAGCGAGTCGTTCATAGCCATTACTTTGTTGGCAGGCGGCACATCGTTGCCCGAATTGGCTGTTTCGGTAACCGCGGCGGTGAAAGGGAATAATGACATTGCTCTCGGCAATATTGTCGGCTCCAACATATTCAATATCATGCTTATACTTGGTCTATGCTCGGTGGTCACACCTCTGAGTGTTTCGGGGGTGGGACCTTTCGACATGGCGGTAATGATATATGCCGTTTTGCTGTTGATGTGGTGGGTGGCGGCCTATAAGCGCAGGGAAGTTCCGCGCTGGCAGTCGTTGTTGATGCTCGCCTCCTATGCGGCATACATCTGTCTCATTTCATAAGGTATGTAAGGTTAGTTAATAATTAGATTGAGAAAGAGGGGAGTGCCTGTGACAGGTCCTCCCCTCTTTTGTTTGTGGTCGCCCGGACGGCTACTCTTTTTTCGACATAACTGCCGCCACCGACAGAAATATTCCCAACACAATGCTCAGCGAGGCGGCAAAGAGTACCTGCACATTGGCCGGCAGCAGGAATGTTATGGTGTGGGCCGGAATCCAAAACAGCGGAATCGTCTTCTTGAACACAAACCCCCATTGTACCTTCCAGTTGAGAGCGGCCAAAGCCTCTCCGAACGGAACGGGATGTGTCATCGACCTCCACAGACTGCCGCCGTTGGCCAGAATGTTTGAGTCGCTAATCTTGTGCAATGTCATGAATACCGGAGCAAAGAGGGTGTTCATCAGGGTGGAGATGAAGAATGCGCCTATGAGTTTCTTCAACGTGAATCCTCCCGTCATGGCAGCCACAACGCCTTTCACGCCGAATCCTTCGAGTACCACCGGTGTGCCTGTGGAGAAAATCTTCATGGCCGACGCGATGAGCACTCCGAACAGTCCCCATACCACTGCGCGCGGCAGCAGTCCGAATCCCTTGTAGCTGTACACACCGCTCTTTATGCGCAGTCCTATCATCTCGCCCACCGTGGAGAGAATCATGAATTTGAGGAATGCCATGGCGTATGGGTGTGCGGCGGTGGAGGCCTTGAACCATTCGGCCGCCTCGTCGAAGAGGAAGAAGGGAGCCAGAATGATGACTATCGTTGTTGCGAAGAGCAGGTCTTTTGTGATTTTTTTCATCTCTTTTTTTGGGTGTGGGTGTTTGTTACGATGATGCAAGAGGTTGTCCGAGTGTAGGGCCCGTCTGTGCATCGCGTTGTTTTTTGTGTGTCTTGCCGGCAGTTGGTTACTATATGTTGGTCAGATTCTCTATCGAGAGGGTCTTTATGCCACACTGCTCAATCACCCTCAGGGCGGCTGCGTTGTCATTCGTGCGGATTATGACGAAGGCGTGGTTCTCTATCGAGAAACAATACATGTATTCGATGCTCACCCCGTTGTCGGAGAAGTGGCGAAGGTTCTTTATGAAGGAACCGGCTTTGGAGTCTGTGGCTATGGCGAACACCTCGCTTATCTGGGTGCTCACGTTGTTCTCTTTCAGTACGTTCATCACCTTGTCGGGGTCGGAGGCTATGATGCGGAAGATGCCATATTCGGATGTGTCGGCCACCGTTCCGGCAATGATGCGTACATCGGCACGACCTATCAGTTCCATGATTTCGTGCAGACGACCCGACTTGTTCTCTATGAAGATGGAGAGTTGTTTTATGCTTGCCATGATGATATTTGTTTTATTCGATTATTTCTCTCTTTTGTCTATTACTCTTACGGCCTTACCCTCCGATTGCGGCAGGGTGCCTTTGTCTACGAGTTTCACGCGTGGCGTGAGCAGTATTTCGTCTTTCAGGCGTCGCGTAATCTCTTTGGTGAGCATTTGCAACTGCTGGAAGTCGTCGGTGAAAAGACTGCCCAACTCCACCTCTATGAACACCTCGTCGTTGCTGTTTACATTCTCTATGGTTATCAGGTAGTTTGAGCCGAGTTCGGGGAACTGCATCAATATCTTCTCAATCTGCATGGGGAAGATATTTACTCCCTTCACGATGAACATGTCGTCGCTGCGTCCCTTTATGCGGTCTATGCGGCGATGAGTGCGACCGCATACACAAGGCTCCGGAATGATGCGGGTGAGGTCGCGGGTACGGTAACGAATCATGGGCATTCCCTCGCGGTCGAGCGTGGTGAGTACCATCTCCCCAATCTCGCCGTCGGGCACCGGTTCGAGGGTGTCGGGGTCCACGATTTCGAGCAGGAACGAGTCTTCCCAGAGGTGCATGCCGTTCTGCTCCTTGCATTCGAATGCCACACCCGGACCGCTCATCTCGGTCATTCCGAAACAGTTGTAGGCCTTTACTCCGAGTCTTTGCTCAATCTTGCGGCGCGTTCCCTCAGTATGCGGTTCGGCGCCTATGACAAGGGTGGTGAGTTTGGTGTCTTTACGCGGGTCGATACCCTGCTCCTCCATCACGTCGGCCAGACGCAGAGCATAGCTCGGGATGGCATGTATGGCTGTCGTGCCGAAGTCGGTAATGAATTTTATCTGACGCAGACTGTTACCTGCCGCCGCGGGTACTGCCATTGCTCCCAGACGCTCTATGCCGTAGTGGATTCCGAGTCCGCCGGTGAACATGCCGTAACCCGAGGAGTTCTGAAACACATCGGTGTTGCGCAGACCAATCATGTGGAAACAGCGTGCCATGCGCTCTGCCCAGCAGTCGAGGTCGTGTTGGGTGTGACATACCACAGTGGGGTTGCCTGTGGTACCGCTCGACGAGTGAAGACGAACGAGTCTGCTGCGGTCGGTGGCGATGAGGCCGAACGGGTAGTTCTCACGCAGGTCCTGTTTTGTGGTGAAGGGAAGTTTGCGCAGGTCGTCGAGCGAGGTTATCGAGTCGGCCGTAATTCCCAATCGGCCCAGACGTTCTTTGTAGAACGGGGCATTGAGTGCGCGGGTAACGGTCTGTTTAAGCCGTTGCAGTTGTATCTCTTCGAGCTTGGTGCGCGATATGGTTTCGATTTCGGGGTGTAGAAATTCGCTGTTATTCATGTTGTTGTCCGTTTTGTCTGTGTGTTTTGTCCGTGGTTTGCTTTATGGTTGTAAGTCAATCACTTTACAAAGATAGAAATTTATTTGAACTATTGCACTCTCCGGTCCTGAAACAGCATTGCAAATACCCTAAAAGGTAATAAAATGACACTCGGAGTACAAAATAACAAATTATGACTTATATTTGTAATTTATGTGTCGGACCGATTCGGCCGTATGGCATGTATGGGGACGGACGGATTAATGAAAACAAATCGAGTATAGAGAACAGATATGGCAAAAAAACTGTTGTTGGGTGACCAAGCCATTGCTCAGGGAGCTTTGGATGCCGGATTGAGTGGCGTGTATGCCTACCCGGGAACACCCTCCACCGAGATAACGGAGTATATTCAGGCTTCGTCGCAGGGACGTGGCGGCGAGGTGCACTGCCGTTGGTGTACGAATGAGAAGACCGCCATGGAGGCGGCGTTGGGAATGTCTTACGCGGGTAAACGCGCATTGGTGTGCATGAAACATGTGGGCCTCAATGTGGCTGCCGACCCATTCATCAATTCGGCCGTTACTGGTGTGAACGGCGGTGTGGTGGTGTTGGTGGCCGACGACCCCTCGATGCACTCGTCGCAGAACGAGCAGGATTCGCGTTTCTATGGCAAGTTTGCCCTGATTCCCGTTTTGGAACCCTCCAATCAGCAGGAGGCTTATGATATGATGGCATTTGCCTACGACCTTTCGGAGAGAATCGGTGAGCCGGTGTTGATGAGGGTGGTTACCCGCATGGCGCACTCTCGTGCAGTTGTGGAGACGACCGAGGCACGCGAGCAGAACAGATTGTTTGCTCCGGAGCGTTCGCAGAATTGGGTACTGTTGCCAGCCATCGCACGTCGCCGCTATGCTGCGTTGGTGGAAAAACAGAGAGAGTTCGATGCACTTGCGGAGAGTTCGGAATTTAATGTCTACACCGAGGGTGAAAATCACGAGATGGGTGTGATTGCGTGCGGTATCGGCTATAATTACTATATGGAGAATTGGCCTCAGGGCTCGCCTTATCCGGTGTTGAAGGTGTCGCAGTATCCGCTGCCTAAGGAGAGGGTGAGGCAGATGGCTGCCGAGTGTAAGTCGCTGCTTATCGTGGAAGACGGACAACCCTTCGTGGAGGAGCAGGTAAGAGGTCTGTTGCCGGTAGAGTGTGAGATTAAGGGCAGACTTACGGGGGAGTTGCCCCGTGTGGGAGAACTCACTCCCGACAATGTGAAGGCGGCGTTGGGTATGGATTCGGAGCAGGTCTTCGGTCCGAGCGAGAATGTGGTGCCGCGTCCGCCCGCGCTGTGTCAGGGATGCGGTCACAGAAGTGTTTATGAGGCGTTGAATCGTATTGTGGAGGAGTGTGAAGGCGCGAGGGTGTTCGGTGACATCGGTTGTTACACGCTGGGTGCGCTGCCTCCCTACAAGGCCATCAACAGTTGTGTGGATATGGGT
>JAZODY010000137.1:0-2153 GCA_045597245.1 Tidjanibacter sp. | reverse complement strand
AACAAATCGTCATACTCGCCGTTGCGATTGCTCCTCACCGGCAGATAAGAGAGATACTCGTCGAAATCGACCCACGAGGAGAACTCGTGCAACTCAAAGTTGTTCTTGCGACAGATGTCGGCAAAATCCTGTTGTTTCTCCGGATTGGTGGATTTCATGAGCGACAGCAACTCCGACGATTGGCGATATGAGGTCGGGAAACGCAGAATGCGGCCCATTACCACCGTACGGTCCAACATGAATTGCGATTTGTGCTCCTCGAAATACTCCATAATCATCTCCTCCGTTATGAGGGTATCCAATTCGCGCTCGACATGATATTGGTCGAGTTTATTGCCAATCAGCGAACGGCGATAATCCTCCACCAGACGCTCAATCTCCTCATCGTTGCGCCCCCATATATCCTCGGCCGCCTGCAACTTCATCTGCCAATGAATCCAATCATCGACATACTTGCGAGCCACAACGGCGCTGTCGGCCGGAGAAGAAGAGAGGGATGTAACCGGCACCAGCTCCGAACGATAGAGTTTTTCGTCGCCCACCTCGGCCAACACCTGATCGCCGAAAAGAGCAAAACGACCGCAACCGACCGCAAAAAAGGCCGACAATGCAATCATCAAAACTCTCGACATAACATTCACATTCTTCATATCTCTCAAACGCTTACTGTTCCGTTTTATTATCCTCGACACCAATTTCGTCGCCATTGCGCATCGACACCGCCAGCTTGACAAATGTGAGCACAAAGACCACAAGACAGACACCATACAATATATAATATACCGTATTGTTATTCACAAGGTCTTTGACGAGTACGTTGCTGCTGCCCAAAAGTTCCAAAAGCACATAGGCGAGCGCATTGTTGATGGCATGAATGATTACCACAACGGCCAGCGAATCGGTCCTGACATAGATATAGCCCAAGATGAGGCCCACGACAAAGGCGTTGAATGCCTGCTGAGGAATACCATGAGCAAGGCCGAAGAGCAAGGCCGACACAAACACGGCTCCGAGTGTGCCCATGCGGCGTCGCATGGAATCGATGAACAGCCCCCTGAACAGATACTCCTCCAACAGCGGAGCCAAGACAACGGCCGAAAGAACGGACCAACCTCCGTTTCCCATAAGGCCGTCCAGCGAATCCATACCCACATCGGGCAACAACGACAACACCGGTTCGATGACAATGCTCGACACCAAAATGAACAAAATACCCCATAATATCATCGGAGCATTGATTCTTCTGAACGTGAAATGCACTCCCGTCCGTTCAAGACCCGCCCTGCGACGCAAATGGACGACAAACAGAATGACGGGCAGAAAGGTGAGAATCTGCACCACGACAAACATCCATGCCATATTCTCAGGGATGGACGATGTGGCCTCATAGCCGTTCGCAGCCAGCACCACGCCGAGCACTACGCTCGCCAACAGATTGCACAAGACAAAGAGTCCCACAACCGAGAACAAATCACTCCAACGAGGAAATTTGCGCACGGGTTTGACAACATCGGTCGCCTGTGTGTTCACATCGGTCTGAATATCGGAAATTCGCTCAGTGGCTGCCTGTGCACTCTCCTGCACCGCTGCCTCTTCCGCCTGATTGGCAGGCTGTTTCTCGTTCTGCTCTATATTGCTCATCGGTCTAAATTGAGTTGCATCTCTCAGTCGCAAAAACAGACGACCGAGGGACGACATTGGTTTTATTCTCCAAAAACAACCTCAAAGATACGCATTTTCCGGAAAAGACCGTTATTTCTCCGAGATTTTAACTATTTTTGTTGTCTGAACAAAAAGCGTACTATGGGAAAAATTATAGCACTTGCAAACCAGAAAGGCGGCGTAGGCAAAACGACAACTGCCATCAATCTCGCTGCGAATCTGGCAATTATGGGCAAAAAGGTATTGCTTGTCGATGCAGATTCGCAAGCCAATGCCACCTCCGGTTTGGGAATGGATGTGAAACAAAACGGCATCTATGAGTGTATCATGGGGGCATGCGAACCCGAGGATGTCATATTGAAATGCGAGGGATTGAAAAATCTCTACCTCCTCCCTTCGAGCATCAACCTCGTGGGAGCAGATGCCGAACTGCCCGCATTGGAAGACAAATATTCAAGAGTGAAACTCTTTCTCGACAAACTGAAAGAGCA
>JAZODY010000136.1:0-3049 GCA_045597245.1 Tidjanibacter sp. | reverse complement strand
AGACCGGAGAAACGAATTGTGGATGCCGAGCGAATCATGAGAGAGAATAAGATTCATTCGTTGGTGGTGGTCGATGGCGAGCAGGAGGTAATCGGCATTGTTGAGTATTTCAATGTTTCGGTGCTGGCTTAGGAATATTTTATGAAGAATCGAATCAATGTGAGATAGTTGAAAAACAAGATAAAACAAAAAACAGTTGCCTATGAAACATTACCGCAGATTTTTATACGCATAATTTAGACATATACGGAAAGCGTTAGCTTTATTTCTTGCTTGTTGAAACTTCGACAATTTCAAATGTGGCAAAAGAAGCAAAAGCAGTAGAAGCAAAAGCAGGTGTCAATATGGGCTATAATTATGTTGGAGAGCAGGATTCTAATAAAAGTTCTACGACTAATACGAATACCGGAACATATTATTATATATGTGAAGATGAATAACCCATTTCAATAAACAAAAAACCCGACCAAAACTTGGTCGGCTTTTTTGTTTGTGGGTTCTCCTTGTGCTACTTCATGCCGCGGTTGCGGAGCAGCGCGTCGATTTTGGGTTCGCGGCCGCGGAAGTTGGTATACATCACCATTCCGTCGTCAATACCGCCCGGGGTGAGGACATACTTGCGGAACTTCTCGGCAACCTCCTGATTGAAGATGTCGCCCGTCTCGGCAAAGGCCTCAAAGCCGTCGGCGTCAAGCACCTCGGCCCACATGTAGCTGTAATAACCTGCGGTGTAACCTCCACCCATCGTGTGGCTGAAATTGGTCATGCGGTAGCGGGGCAGAATCTGGGAGGGAATGCCGCGCTCGGCAAGTTTCTCCGCCTCAAACTCCATCACGTTGAGATTCTCGGGAATCTCGGTCAGCACGTGCAGGTCCATGTCGCTCAGCGATGCGGCAACATATTCTACCGTCGCAAATCCCTGACCGTACTTTGAACTCTCTACGATTTTGTTCACCAACTCCATGGGGATGATTTCACCCGTCTGATAGTGCTTGGCATAAACGGCCAGCACCTCGGGCTCGAAGGCCCAGTGCTCGTTAATCTGCGAAGGCAACTCCACAAAGTCGCGCTCAACACCGCCGGCGCCGTTGTAACGTACGTCGCGCATGAAACTGTGAAGTGCATGGCCGAACTCGTGGAACATTGTCTCCACGTTGTCGATGCTCTGCAATGCGGGTTTGTCGGCCGTGGGGGCGGTCATGTTGCAGCAGTTCACCACGATGGGGATAACGCGCTCGCCGTCTTTGTAGCTCTGGCCGCGGAAACTTGTGCACCATGCTCCGGCTCCCTTTCCGTCGCGAGGATAGTAGTCGCCATAGAATATTGCCAGCGTGGTGCCGTCGCGGTCTATCACCTCATATGCTTTGGCGGTGGGCTCATAGGAGGGAACCTGCTCGGTTATCTCCTTGAAGGTGAGGCCGTAGAGCTTGTTGGCAACGTGGAATATACCCTCCATCACATTGTTGATTTCGAGGTAAGCACGCACCTCCTGCTCATCCACTGCATATTTTGCCTGCTTGGCCTTGTCGAGATAGTACATGTAGTCCCAGCCGGCGGGTTCAAACGAATGACCCTCCTTGCGTATTTCGGCACGGATGTCCTCAATCTCCTCCTTCGCCTTCTTCACTGCCGGCTCCCACACCTGATTCAGCAGTTCATACACTGCCTCGGGAGTCTTTGCCATGCGGCTGTCGAGGGCCATCTGGGCATAGTTCTCATAACCCATCAGACGTGCCTTTTCGAGGCGCAATTCCACCAATTTGGCCGAGATGGCTTTGTTGTCATACTCATTGTCGCGATTGCCGCGATTGTAATAAGCGTTGTATACCTTTTCGCGCAACTCTCTGTTGGAGCAGTACTGCAATACCGGATTGCAGCTGGGGCGCTGCATGTTGAACATCCATTTGCCCGGCTCTCCGTTCTCTTCGGCCATCTTGGCTGCCGCATCGATGTTGGCCTGCGGCAGACCGGCCATGTCTTCAAGTTTGTCCACCACCACGAAACTGTTGTTGGTTTCATAGAGCAGATTCTGAGAGAAGGTAAGTTGCAACATCGAAATCTCTTTGTTCAACTCACGCAGACGTGCCTTCTGTTCCTCATCGAGTTCGGCACCGCTGTTCACGAAACGCTTGTAGATGTTCTCCAACACCGTCTTCTCCTCGGCCGTCAGGTCAAGACTCTCTTTGGTGTCATAAACAGCCTTTACGCGTGCGAAGAGGTCGGCATTGAGATAGATGTCATCGTTGTGGGTGGAGAACAGCGGCGACATCTCCTTTTCGAGTTCGCGCATTTCGTCGGTGGAGTTGCTGCTCGAAATGGGGCCGAAAGTGCCGTCCACCTTGCTGAGCAGCTTGCCGCTTTGGTCGAGAGCCGCTATGGTGTTCTCAAAGGTGGGTGCCTCGGCATTATTGATTATGGCCTCGATTTCGGCCTTCTCTTCCTCCATTCCTTTGAGCATTCCCTCACGATAGTGTTCGATGGTTATTTCCGAGAAAGGAGCGATGCCGAAGGGGGCGTCGAACTCCTCGAAAAGCGGATTGGCGGATTTCTTGCCACATCCGCAGGCAGCCACTGTCATGGCCGCCACAAGAATCTTTTGGCTTATTTTCATGGTATTAATCGATTATTTGTTTAGTCTTTTAATTGATTGCAAATATACGATTTAATTTGACGTGAAGTCAAAATAGATGAATATTTGTGCTCTTCGGTCCGCCGCAAGAATAAAATATTCGGGCCATGAATCACATTTCATGGCCCGAATATTCTATCGGTGTTGGATAACGCTGCGGACTATTTCACCACCAGTTGTTCTCCGTTTATGGTGATGTTCTCCATGTTCAATCCGTTCACAAGGCCCACGATGCTGTTTCCGTCGCTCACTCCGTTCCATGCACAATTCTTTATGTTGATGTTGGATATGTTGGCCGACTCTTTGTATCCTATGATGTTCACACCGTAGCGGCTTTCGTTGCAGTTTACGTTCTCCACATATACGTTGCTCACCGTGGGAGGGAAGTTGCGTGTCACTTTTTCGGTGTTCTCATAGTCG
>JAZODY010000135.1:0-4566 GCA_045597245.1 Tidjanibacter sp. | reverse complement strand
TATAAAAATTACTGATGATTGCATTACAAAGATATGTATTTCCTACGAATCTTCCACACATTTTCATGTTTTTTTTCGGAAAAAAATTCATGCCCCTCATCCCTGATGCGTGCAGCCGCTCCCCGAAGGGTGCAAATTCGGATGAAAATATAACCAAAAGCGGAGTCACGATTCGATATATCCTCAAAAATTTGTACCTTTGTATGATTAAACTTCACTAAAATTATTTTAAACGTGACCGAATTCAATCCCAACGAAGTGTGTATCGACAACGGCAACTACTTCGGCATGCCTTTCACCGAGCAGGAGTCGCAACTTGTTCTCGTATCGGTGCCGTGGGACGTGACCTCTTCCTACGGAAGCGGCTCATCCAAAGCACCCGACGCCATCATTGAGGCCTCACTGCAACTCGACTTCCACGACCCTGCGGCAGTGGACGCATGGCGCAACGGAATTGCCACCATCGGCATCGACTACTCCATTCAGGACCGAAGCGCCAAACATCGGGCCGACGCCGAGAAGACCATCCAGATGCTCGAAAGCGGCAATCCGCTCTACAACAACATCATCCAGTTCTGTACCAACCGAGTGAACAAAGGCAGTGCGGAGTTGAACGGGGAGATTTACGCCCAAGTGAAAGAGCTGCTCGCCAAAGGCAAATTGGTGGGATTGATAGGAGGCGACCACAGTACCCCCTACGGAGCGATAAAGGCGGTGGCCGAGCATGAAGGCAGCATGGGAATCTTGCAGTTCGATGCCCACTGCGACCTGCGCAAGGCCTACGAGGGATTCACCCACTCTCACGCCTCCATCATGTATAACGTCTTGGAGAACGTGCCTCAGGTGGAGAAGTTGGTGCAGGTGGGCGTGAGGGATTGTTGCGACGACGAGGTGGCTTATGCCGCCGCAAGCAGTCGTGTGGAGATATTCGACGACCACTCGCTGGCCTCCAACCGATTCGACGGCATGACATGGAATCGACAGTGCGACCTGATAGTGGAACAACTGCCCCGAAAGGTCTACATCAGTTTCGACATCGACGGCCTTTCGCCCGAAAACTGCCCCTCGACGGGCACTCCGGTGCCGGGCGGTTTGTCGTTCAACGAGGCCGTATGGTTGATAAAGAGGGTTGTGGAGAGCGGCCGACGCATAGTGGGCTTCGACCTCTGCGAGGTGGTGCCCAATCGCAAGAACCAATGGGACGCCAATGTGGGGGCACGCATGCTCTTCAAACTCTGCGGCCAAACCATCCTCTCCAACACAACCACAGCCACAGCCAAAGGCTGATTTTAAATAAGCTTTAATGCGTCACCGCAGCCACAGACCGATTTTAAAATAAGCCGGCAAGCGGAGTCGGGCAAAACGACCGAGTGCGGTTGCCGCAGCGACGAAAGAGAGATTGACAAAAAACGAAGCCAACAAAAAAAGACATAACAGAAAGAGCAGAAAAAAGATGGGAAAATTTGAGAACAGGCTGAAAGAGAACGCCTACAAGATACAGGCCAAGAGCCGCAGTTTCTTCGCGGCCCAATGGGCCGGCGGAGTGATTCTCGTGATATGTGTGGTGATAGCCATGCTGCTGGCCAATCTGGAAGGCACCAAAGAGGTGTATCACAAGATATTGGAGTCGAGCCTCGGCTTCACCGCCGGACCTTACGCATTTGAGTTCAACGTGGAGAAGTTCATTGCCGACGGACTGATGGTGATATTCTTCTTCGTGGTGGGCTTGGAGATAAAGCGCGAGATAAAGGCGGGGCACCTCTCGTCGTTCAAGAAGGCCATCCTGCCTGTGGCGGGTGCGCTGGGCGGAATGATTGTGCCGGCCGCCATCTACATGGCTTTCAACAAGGGGACCAACTTCGAGGCCGGCTGGGGAATACCCATGGCAACCGACATCGCCTTTGCGATAGGAATCCTGTCGCTGGTAGGCGACCGCGTGCCGGTGTCGTTGAAGGTGTTTCTCACCGCGCTGGCGATAGTGGACGACCTCGGTGCGATAATAGTCATTGCCCTGTTCTACGGCAGTTCGGTGAACATGGTGTGTCTGCTGGCCGGATTCGGGGTGTTGCTCGTGGCTCTGGCGCTCAACAAGATGAAGGTCTACTCCTATTGGCCCTACATAATGCTCTCGGTGGTGTTGTGGTTCCTCTTCTATTTCTCGGGCGTTCACTCCACCATAGCGGGTGTGCTGCTGGCCATGACCATCCCGTCGCGTCCGAAGTACGACAAGCAGTATTTCACCTATAAGCTCAAATACTTCGTGGAGGATTTCAAACTCAACGACAAGGAGGGAGTGCCGGTGCTGGCCAATCCGCGACAGTTCGGCAACCTCAACAGCATAAGCTCGCTCACGACGGGTACGGCAAGCCTCGCACAGAGAATGGAGCAGGCTCTGAATCCGTTCGTGACATTCTTCATCATGCCCGTCTTTGCCTTAGCCAACTCGGGCGTGGTTATCGAGCAGATGGGCCAACTGAACATATTTGCCTCCACTCAGGGTTGGGGCATCTATCTGGGCCTGTTGCTCGGCAAGCCGATAGGCATCACGCTGATGAGTTGGCTGCTGATAAAGCTCGGCATAGCCAGCCGTCCCGAGGGGACCGATTGGCGCACTTTCTTCGGTGTGGCATGTCTGGGCGGTATAGGTTTCACCATGTCGATATTCATCGATACGCTGGCCTTCAAGGGCGATACGGTACTCATCGATGAAGGAAAGATAGCAATCCTTATGGCCTCCATATCGGCGGCGGTGCTGGGCTCGTTGCTGCTCAGCCTGCGTCCGAAGATGAAGGACAACTCCAACAAGCAATAATCTCCCTCGGACCCGAAAAGCAGGAACACAGAGAAGGGAGGCCGACCGACACTCGGGCACGATGCGGTGCAGGGACGAAGTTCGGGGATGAAGCGATAAGTTCGGGAATGGGATGAGAAGTTCGGGGATAGAGCGAGAAGTTCGGGAATGAAATGAAGTGACTATAAACAAAAAAACGAAAAGAGTGAACATGAAAAAGATTTTAACGACAATTTCCATCGTCGCTGCGGCGGTCATGATGATGTCTTGCGCGCAGGAGAACAAACAGGAGAAACTCGACACCAAAGGTTTTTCCTATGCTGTGGCGGTATCGTTTGGCGACTATCTGGCCTCAATGCACCAGAACACGGGAGTGGAGATTGATGTGGACATGGTGGCGCAGGCCATAAAGGATGCGCTCGAAGGCAACTTGAAGATGGACACAACAGATGCCGAAATTGCATGGCAGGAGTTCCTCTCCATAACTCTGCCCGCCTACAAGACCTATGTGTCCACCCAGTTTGTGGAGACCGCCGCCAAGAAAAAGGGCGCACAAAAGAGTCCGTCGGGCCTTGTCTATATGATAACCGATGAGGGCGAAGGAGCAAAGGCCACACCGGACAATGTGGTGACCATAAAGTACTCCTGCCAGCTGGCCGACGGTACGGTGGTTGTAGACAACATCACAGAGCGTCTGAACGTGATGCAGCTGATTCCGGGCTTTATGGAGGGATTGCAGATGTTGGGCAAAGGCGGCAGCATCAAATTGTGGATACCCGAGAATCTGGCATTCGGTTCGGACGGTAACGAGACACTCGGCATCCTCGCCTATGAGGCCCTCTACATAGATGTGAAGATGGAAGATATTCAGTAACCTCCTCAATCGGATATATTAGGAAAAGTGAAAGGGAGAGGACGACAAACAACAGGTCGGACCTCTCTTTTTTTTGTTCGGCCACGGAGGTTTCGGCCGAGGCATGGGGGTGATTCGGCAACAGACGGTCGGTGGATTTTGCCGGAGTGACGGGATGCAGCCGGACTGAACGGGAGCAAAATCGGACACAATAACGGGGAAGACCGAAATATTTTGATTGCGGGTGTACTATTTGAATCAGAATTTTATACATTTGCAAATCGATTGACTCGAAACAGAAAGAGACAAACACTCAAAAAATTTAATACTAAAAAACAAGCACAGACATGAAAAAAATCATTCTCGGAGCAGTTATCGCAGCATTGGCCATGACGTCGTGCTCGACGGGTTCGACACCGGCTCCCAAAACCCAACTCGATTCTCTCTCTTATGCACTGGGTATCGACTATGGCAACTATCTGAAAGCCGTACAGGAGCAGATTGCCGAGGACATCAACATCAATCAGGTGGCTCAGGCCATCACCGATGTGATTAACGACAAGGCCACCATGACCCCCGAGGACGCCTACGGTCAGTTGAGCAACTACTTCGCAGTGGTTCTCCCCCAGAAATTCAAAGAGAAAGAGCAGGCATTCCTCGACGAGGTGTTCAGCAAGAACAAGAACGTGGTTAAGACCGAGACGGGTCTTATGTATGAGATTCTGAAAGAGGGTACGGGTCCGAAACCCACCGAAAGCGACAGAGTGGAGGTTTACTACGAGGGCACCTTGTCCGACGGAACGATATTCGACGGCAACAAGGGCAGCGGCGAGCCCATCTCGTTCTCGCTCGACGGTGTGATTGAAGGTTGGACCGAGGGTCTGCAATATGTTGGCGAGGGCGGCATCATCAAGCTGTGAAG
>JAZODY010000134.1:0-1726 GCA_045597245.1 Tidjanibacter sp. | reverse complement strand
GAACTGTTTCTTGCACGAGGAGTGTATCAGCAGGTAGTCGGGTGCAATGCAGGTCTGCCCCGCATTGAGTGTCTTGCCCCATGCTATGCGTCGTGCCGCAATCTCAATGTCGGCCTCGCGGTCAATTATGCAGGGGCTCTTGCCGCCCAACTCCAACACCACCGGAGTGAGATTCTTGGCGGCGGCTGCCATCACATGTCTGCCCAGCGAGGGGCTGCCCGTGAAAAATATTATGTCGAATCGCTCGTCGAGCAATGTCCCGTTCACCTCTCTGTTGCCCTGCACCACCGCCACATATCTCTCCTCGAAACACTCTTTCACCATCTCCTCTATGACCTTCGACACGCGAGGTACGTAGGGAGAGGGTTTCAACACCGCCGTGCAACCGGCCGAGATGGCTCCCACAAGCGGGTTGAGCAGCAACTGCACCGGATAGTTCCAGGGGGAGATGATGAGCGCATTGCCCAAAGGCTCGCTTATTACCATGCTGCGCGAGGGCATCATTTTCAACGGGGTGGGGCAGCGTTGCGGTTTCATCCAACTGCGCAGATGTTTCAGGTGGTTCTTTATCTCTCCGCCGACAATGCTCAGCTCCGTCAGTACGGCCTCCTCCATCGACTTGTGGAGGTCGGCCCACAACGCTTCGCACAAACGACCCTCCCATCTCTTCAAGGCCGTCTGCAACCTCTTCAACTGCTCCTTGCGGAACTCTCTGCCGCGTGTGGCTCCCGAGGCAAAGAAGACCCTTTGGGCGGCCGTTATCTCTTTTATTCTCTCAGTTGAGGTGTTTTCCATCGTCATTGTTTGCTGTTTTTTGTGCTTCGCGAAGCGGGCTGTTGCGGAATATTGCCACCGCCTCACTCAGAGCCTTGCCATGATTTCGTCCTTCAAAAATTGGGGCGTGATGTTGCTTTCGGCCCTGCCGCTCTTCACCACCGATATGCCGCCCGTCTCCTCCGACACAACCACTATCACCGCATCCGACACCTCACTCATACCCACCGCGGCCCTATGGCGCATGCCGAAGTTGAAAGGAACGTCGTTCTGGGTGGAGGGAAGGATGCACTTGGCCGCCACGATACGCTCGTCGCCGATGACCACCGCACCGTCGTGCAACGGAGAGTTCTTGAAAAAGATGTTCATCAGCAGCGGAGCCGTAACCTTTGCATCAATCTCCACCCCCGTAGCCTCCACCTCTTTCAATTCGTTCTGTCTCTTTATCACGATGAGTGCGCCGGTACGACGTGCCGACATCTCTTTGCAGGCATTTGCAATCTCGTCTATCGCATCACCCGCCACCTCGTTTCTGTTTCCGGCGGGGAAGAGACGACGCACAAACTTGTTCTCGGTCCTCCATTTGTCGCCCAGCACGTCGAGAAAATGGCGTATCTCGGGTTGGAATATCACAATCAACGCAATGAGTCCCACGCTCGTCACACTGCCTATGATTGTGGAGAGCAGCTCCATGTTGAGAGCCCTGACCAGAATCCAGAGAGCATAGATGAGAATGATGCCGGTGATGATGTTCGACGCCCTTGTGTTGCCGAGCAACTTGTAGAGATAGTACATGATTAGTGCCACCAGCACTATGTCTATTATGTCGATTACGGTTATATGAATAAATTCCATATCTTTAAGTTGTGTTGTTTTTTGTCTGTTGCTTTTTTCTATGTCGTCGTCGGCCGTCCGACGGGCCTCGTTCGGTCACCTGACCATCCGAACCGCC
>JAZODY010000133.1:0-5873 GCA_045597245.1 Tidjanibacter sp. | reverse complement strand
TGAATGGTGTGAAATGATGCGGGGCTGCGGGGAAGAGGTGTTACTGCGGGTCTACATTGCACATTATGGCCACACGTTTGAACGGCTCCGTGTTGCGCAGCTGCTCTATCTCCGCGGCCAATGTGCGTTTCACCTCGCGGGCGGTGCCGTGGGGCATGCGAATCATTATCTCATCTATATAGACCCTCCTCACCCGATTCACAATCGGTTGATAGGGACCGTTCACCTTGTCGCCGTAGCGGGTTGCAAGCCGGCGGGCCAGCATCGTAGCACACCGCGAGAGCAACTCTCCGTCGGGGTGTTTCAGAATGACGGTCACCAGACGACCGAAGGGCGGATAGGAGAATATGCGTCGTTCGGCGAGTTGGTTGCGCACCATGCCCTCGTGGTCATAGGCGGCTATTTGGGAGAAGAGCGGCAGGGAGGGTTGCGATGTCTGCACCACCACTTCGCCGTTGCCGTTCTTGCGTCCCGCGCGTCCTGCCACCTGCACTATGCTCTGGAAGGTGCGCTCCTCGGCGCGGAAGTCGGGATAGTTGAGCATGTTGTCGGCATTGAGAATACCCACCACATCCACTCGTGGAAAGTCGAAACTCTTGGTCACCATCTGGGTGCCGACGAGTATGTCGGTGCGCCCCTGCTCGAAGTCGTCTATGATGCGGTCATATTTGGCTCCCGTCGTGGCGGTGTCGGCATCCAGCATGTCGGTCACCGCATCGGGATAGAGGGCGGCAAACTCCTCGCCTATCTGTTCGGTGCCGAATCCGCGGGTCTCGGGGGCGGCTCGTTTGCATCGCGGACAGCGTGCGGGAAGCGGTTCGGTGTGGCCGCAGTGGTGACAGCGCAGCCGATTCTCGCCCTTGTGGAAGGTCATCGACACACTGCAATCGGGACAGTGGGCCGTCCAGCCACACTCGGGGCACTCTATGTAGGGAGCGAAGCCGCGACGATTCTGATACAGAATCACCTGCCGTCCACTTGCCAAAGCACTCTCTATGAGGTCGCGCAGTTCCTTGTTGGTGTGGGCTTTGCGTTCGCCGCGTTTGGCCGAGCGTATGGTGTCTGAGATTGTGATGCGAGGCAGGGCTCCGTTACCGTAGCGTTCGGAGAGGCGGGCAAATCCGTATTTGCCGCACATGGCATTGAAACAGCTCTCCACCGAGGGAGTGGCGCTGCCCAAGAGGGTGTTGATACCCATCGTGCTGGCCATCCACACCGCACTGTCGCGGGCCGAGTAGCGCGGTGCCGGCTCCTCCTGCTTGAAACTGCGGTCGTGCTCCTCGTCCACTATTATCAGGCTCAGGCGCGGAACGGGCAGAAAGAGGGCCGAACGTACTCCCACCACCACCTCTCCTCCTTCGGAGTGGCACATGCGCATGTAGGTCTCGGTGCGCTGACGTACGGTCAGTTTCGAGCTGTAAACCGACACGCAGTCGCCGAATTTATCTTTAAGTCGTTCGCCTATCTGTTTAAGGTTGGCTATCTCGGGCAGAAGTATCAGCACCGATTCGCCGCGCTCCAATCGGCGGGCCGTCAGGTGGGCATATATCTCGGTCTTGCCGCTTCCCGTGATGCCGTGCAGCAACACCGTCGGAAGACTCTTGAAGGAGTTCTCTATCTTGTCGAGGACCTCGCTCTGGCGCTCCGACAGGGGATGCAGTTTATGGTCGCGTCCGGTTTTGATGTCGGGCTGCGTTTCGCGCTTTTCGAGCGAGAAGATGTTGCATTTTGCCAGCGTGCGTATCGTTTCCGGTTTCACTCCGTCGGTCGTAAGGCGGCTCATGGCCACCTCGCCTCCGAAGATGTCGGCCTCGGTGTCGCCCAGTGCATTGCAAAGAGCCATTATCGCTCCGTAGCGCGCTTTGGCGCGTCGCTGCATGGGTTCGAGCAGGGAGTGCAGTGTGGATTCGTCGGCAATGTCGGGGTGGAGTCTGACGAAGGTCTCGGTGTGGAAACGGAATATCTCGCGCTCGAAGGCCTCCTCGGTGAGTGCCGACGGTTTGAGAGCGGCGGGCAGGGCGGCCCTCATCACCTCGCCAAGCGAACACATGTAGTAGTCGGCCATCCACTCCCAGAGCGACATCATGGAGGGCGGCACCAATATCTCGGGACGCAGGATGCGTCGTATGGTCTTTATGTTTTGATAGTCGGGCTGGCGGTCATGAATCCTGCGCACTATGCCCAGACAGAGCTTTCGGGCTCCGAGCTGCACCTCCACTCCCTGACCGGCCGCTATGGTGCCGCACAACCGCTCCTCCACTCGGAAGGTGAGCGGAGGCAGCGCGATGGGGAGAATTATCTCGGCATAGAGTTCCATTTGGGGTCTTTTTGTTAGACGGATGCTGCGACTTGATTATACAAATTTACGGAAAAAATCGTTTCGTTCTCTCTCGGGCCGCTCCATTTTGTTCTTGTGCGGAGGGGCGGATAGGCCTCGGAGGGCGAAAAAATAGCATCTATTTTGGTGTCGGCTTGCAGAAAAGGGAGTTTTTTTGTGGCTATTCAGGAATAAAATCCTAAATTTGCGTTTTACAAGAAAACGAATTAACCATGAAAGAGTTTAAGAGATATCTGATTACTTCGGCACTGCCCTATGCCAACGGACCGGTACATATCGGCCATCTGGCGGGTGTATATGTGCCGGCCGACATCTATGTGAGATACCTGCGTCTGCGCGGCAGAGAGGTTGTTTGGGTTTGCGGCTCCGACGAGCACGGTGTACCCATCACCATCAAGGCCCGCAATGAGGGTGTGTCGCCGCAGGACATTGTGGACAAGTATCACAACATAATCAAAAACTCGTTCGCCGGATTGGGTATCTCGTTCGATATCTATTCGCGCACGACCTCGCCCACCCACTACAAGACCGCTTCGGACTTCTTCCGTACGCTCTACGACAAAGGCGAGTTCATCGAGCAGACATCGCAGCAGTACTACGACGAGGAGGCAAAGACCTTCTTGGCGGACCGCTATATTATGGGTACGTGCCCCCACTGCCAGAACGAACGCGCCTATGGCGACCAATGCGAGAAGTGCGGAAGCACGCTCAGCCCCACCGAGCTGCTCAATCCGCGCAGCATGATTTCGGGTTCGCAGCCCGTCATGAAGGAGACCAAGCATTGGTATCTGCCGCTGGATAAGCACGAACCGTTCCTGAAAGAGTGGATTCTGGAAAACCATAAGGAGTGGAAACAGAACGTCTATGGACAGTGCAAGAGCTGGTTGGATTCGGGATTGCAGCCGCGTGCGGTGAGCCGCGATTTGAGTTGGGGTATTCCCGTGCCTGTGGAGGGAGCCGAGGGCAAGGTGCTCTATGTATGGTTCGATGCCCGCATCGGTTACATCTCGGCCACCAAAGACCTCACCCCCGATTGGGAGAAGTATTGGAAGAACGAGGATACCAAGATGGTGCACTTCATCGGCAAGGACAACATCGTCTTCCACTGCATCGTCTTCCCCGCCATGCTGAGGGCTCACGGCGGTTATATCCTGCCCGAGAATGTGCCTGCCAACGAGTTCCTGAACTTGGAGAACGATAAGATTTCCACGTCGCAGAATTGGGCCGTATGGTTGAACGAATATTTGGAGGAGATGCCCGGCAAGGAGGATGTGCTGAGATATGTGCTCTGTGCAAACGCTCCCGAGACGAAGGACAACGACTTCACGTGGAAGGATTATCAGGCCCGCAACAACAACGAGTTGGTGGCCGTATTGGGAAACTTCGTGAATCGTGCGTTGGTGCTCACCAACAAGTACTACGACGGTGTGGTGCCCGAGTGTGGCGAACTGACCGATTTCGATAAGGAGATTCTTGCCGAACTGCCCAAGCTGAAAGAGGCTTTGGAGAACAATATCGAGACATACCACTTCCGCGAGGCGTTGAAGGATGCGATGAACATTGCCCGATTGGGCAACAAGTATCTGGCCGATACGGAGCCGTGGAAGGTTGTGAAGAGCGACCCCGAGAGGGTTAAGACCATCATGAACGTGGCATTGCAGATTACGGCCAACGTGGCCATCGCGGTGGAGCCGTTCATGCCGTTCAGTGCCGAGAAATTGTTGAAGATGTTGGATTGCGGCAAGTTGTCGTGGGAGTTGCTGGGTGGCGACGACATCATTCCGGCCGGCCATAAGTTGGGCAAGGCGGAGTTGTTGTTCGAGAAGATTGAGGATGCCGTCATCGAGAAACAGTTGAAGAAGTTGGAGGACGCCAAAGCCGCCAAGTTGGCTGCCGCAGCGGTGGTGGAGCCTCAGAAAGAGAGCATCAGTTTCGACGATTTCCAGAAGATGGACATCAGGGTTTCGACCATCTTGGCTGCCGAAAAGGTGGCCAAAACCAAGAAGTTGCTCAAACTGACCGTGGATACGGGCATCGACAAGAGAGAGATTGTTTCGGGTATTGCCGAGCATTACTCGCCCGAGGAGTTGGTGGGACGTCAGGTGTTGGTGTTGGTTAATCTGGCACCGAGGGAGTTGAAAGGCATCGAGTCGAGAGGTATGATACTCATGGCCGAGGATGCCACAGGCAGGCTTGTGCTACTGTCGCCGGCCGACAAGGTGAAGAGCGGTTCGCAGGTGGGTTAGTGTCTGCGGATGTCGTCGGCCGCGAGGCGGGTGACATGGCGGGCGTGGCTGTCAGCAAAGAGCAGGGCAGACGACGAAAAATCAGTGAGGAAACAAACGAAACATTAAGAAGATAAAAAAGATTATGAGCGAGATTAATTGGGGCCAACTTGGATTTGGCTATGTAAAGACCAACTGCAATGCTCGTTGTGAGTTCCACGACGGCAAGTGGGGTGAGGTGACCCTCACGAGTGACGAGACCATTCCGATGCACATCGCAGCCACATGTCTGCACTACGGTCAGGAGGCATTCGAGGGATTGAAGGTTTTCCGCGGAGTGGATGGCAAGGCACGTTTCTTCCGCATTGAGGAGAATGCAAAGCGCATGCTTAACTCGGCGGAGTATTTGAAGATGCAGGCTCCTCCGGTGGAGTTGTTCGTCAAGGTGTGTGAGGAGGCCGTTAAGGCCAATGCCGAGTTTCTGCCTCCCTACGGAACGGGCGCATCGCTTTATGTAAGACCTCTGTTGCTGGGTATCACTGCCGAGGTGGGCGTGAAAGCGTCGAAAGATTATCTGTTTGTGGTGTTCGTGACTCCGGTGGGTCCCTATTTCAAAAACGGTTTTGCCCCCATCGATGTGGTTATCGAGCGCGACCACGACCGTGCCGCACCTCGTGGAACGGGTCACACCAAAGTGGGTGGCAACTATGCTGCCAGCATCAATGCCGGCGCGGCCGCACATGAGAAGGGATATGCCAACGAGTTGTATCTCGATGCAGCCGAGCAGAAGTATGTCGATGAATTCGGTGCCGCCAACTTCTTCGGTATAAAGGATGGCAAATATGTGACGCCCAATTCGCGCACCGTATTGCCCTCGATTACCAACAAGAGTCTGCGTACTTTGGCGCAGGATTTGGGGCTGACCGTTGAGGACCGTCCCATTCCTTACGAGGAGATTAAGACCTTTGAGGAGACGGGTGCCTGCGGTACGGCGGCCGTAATTTCGCCTGTGGGCAACATCTACGACCCGCTCTTGGATGTAACCTACCATTTCGACGCCCCGGGTAAGGTCAGCACGCAGCTCTTCACCATGTTGCAGGACATTCAGTATGGCCGCATCGAGGATAAGCACGGCTGGACGAGAGAGATTGACATTTGATGGAGAGGCCGACTGAGGCTTTTGATATTCTGGGTGCGGAGTGACGATTGATGCTCTGCACCCTTTTTACGATGATACGGCCGAGAGGTTGATGTGTGGGGCGGATGGTTTGTGCAGAGAAGATTGCCTCGTGGCGAGGGGAGCGAAAGAG
>JAZODY010000132.1:0-6100 GCA_045597245.1 Tidjanibacter sp. | reverse complement strand
GCATGAGCGACAAGTTCAAGACCAACATCAGGCTTGTGTTGCCTGCCGCAATAGTGACTCTGGGCCTCTACATCTTCGGCAACAAGGTGGGTGACTACGAGATTGCGCGCCAGAGTGTCGAGTGGTATAAGGCGTTGCCATATCTGTTGGTCATCGTCATGGCGCTTTCGGGCGTCAATGTGCTTGTGGTGTTGCTTGCGGGTACCGTCATGACCGACGTGATGGGGCTTTTGTGCGGCTCGTTCGATTTGCTGGCCGTCTTCGAGGCGGTGGGCGACGGGCTCAACTCCATGTTGGAATTGATTCTGGTGACCATGTTCGCGGGCGGAATGATGAACATCATACGTCGTGCCGGCGGTTTCGACTATCTCATCGGAGTGCTCACCTCCCGCATCGACTCTTCGCGCGGTGCCGAGGGCGTGGTGGCACTCCTGACGGCGATGACCAATCTCTGTACGGCCAATAATACCATAGCCATTCTCACCGTGGGACCCATCGCGCGCGACCTTTCGCAACGTTACTCGGTGTCGCCCCGCAAGACGGCCTCGCTGCTCGACACCACCTCGTGTTTCGTGCAGGGACTGATTCCATACGGTGCACAACTGCTCATGGCGTCGGGACTTGCGGCCGTCAGTCCGGCCGAGATTATCCCCCACCTCTACTATCCGATGTTGATTGGAGGAATGGTGGTGATGGCCATCGTCTTCCGCTTTCCGCGTCGGTGAATTTTTCTTACGGCTTTTTTGAGACCTGATGAAGAACAATAAGAATTTGGATGATTGCACTGCTCTGCCGCCGGTGGAGTCCCATCCGTTGGGGCTGTTTCTGCCCGAGGGGGCGCGTCTGCTTATGTTGGGCAGTTTCCCGCCGCAACGACGACGTTGGTCTATGGAGTTCTTCTATCCCAATTTCATGAACGACATGTGGCGAATCGTGGGATTGGTCTTTCTTGGCGATGCCAACCGATTCGTTCGGCCCGACCGCAAGGCTTTCGACGAGGCTGCCGTCCGCACATTCTGCTCCCGCACAGGGTTGGCGCTGGGCGATACAGCCACCGAGGTGCGGCGATTGAAAGACAACGCTTCCGACAAGTTCTTGGAGGTGGTCCGCCCGCTCGACCTTGCCGCCGTCATGGCCTCCATGCCGCTCTGTCACGATGTGGCCGTTACTGGACAGAAGGCTGTGGATACCATCCTCACTCTCATCGATGCCGAGGAACCTACCGTAGGAGGTTGTTCTCGCTTCGAGTTGGCGGGGCGCAGTTGCAGGCTGTGGCGCATGCCCTCCTCGTCGCGTGCCTATCCCAAGCCGCTGACGGAGAAAGCCGCCATGTATGAAAAGATGTTTCGGGCCGTCTTCCCGCCCGAATGTTTCCGTTAGAATGTGGTTTGATTAATCTCGCTCCCGACCTGTCTGTTGCAACGCACGAGGCGGTTATGTGGGGCTTTGCTGTTCTCAGTCGGCAGTAACCTCGCGACGATTGTGCAGCGCATGGGCAATGGTCAGTTCGTCGGCATACTCAATCTCGTCGCCAAAGCCTATGCCGCGCGCTATGGTGGTCACTTTCAACTCCTTGAATTGGGACAGACGGCGGGTGATGTAGAAGAGGGTCGTCTCTCCCTCCACAGTGGTGCCTATGGCTATGATTACCTCGCGCACCCCGCCCCGCTCGATGTTTTCCACCAGCAGGTCTATTTTCAAGTCCGACGGCGAGATGCCCTGCATGGGCGATATCACCCCGCCCAATACATGGTAAAGACCGTTGTATTGACGCGTGTTCTCGATGGAGAGCACGTCGCCCACGCTCTCCACCACACATATCACCGAGCGGTCGCGCGTGAGGTCCTTGCAGATGTGACACACCTCCTCGTCGGAGAGGTTGTTGCAACGGGTGCAGTATTTTATGTTCTCTCTGAAATTATCCAGCGCACCCGTCAGTGCTTTCACCTCGTTCTGGTCGCGACGCAACAGATTCATGGCCAGACGCAGGGCGGTGCGTTTTCCTATTCCGGGCAGTTTCGACAGTTCTGCAACGGCCTCTTCGAGCAGTTTTGACATTCTCTTCTCCTCCCTCTTTTTGTCAGATTACCTCCATCACCGAGTTCTGCAACCAGCCCTTGCTTCCGTTGGGAATCAATATCTCCGACCACTCGCCGTAGCTACCCGTTATCTTCACTTTGGTGCCCTCATGGAGCAGGAATATGTCGGTGCTCGAATTGTCGGGAGAGCTCTTTACCGACACCGCGCCATTGATTATGATGGCATGCGAGGAGTCGGTCAGTGCCCTCTTCTCCACAGCGGCAAAGGTGGCCGAGAGCACAAACACCAACGCCATGCCCGCTCCGCACCAAAGACCCGCCTTGCGCACGCCGACTCTCACCGGAACAAGGTAGAGTATGACGCCTAACATGGCGGCCAGCAGTGCAACCAGCGACACCACAGCCCACGCATTGCTGCTCATAAGTCGGCGTGCCGAACGCATCCAGCGCGTGAGGAAAAAGGTGGGGACCTCGGCAATGTCGTCCTTCACGAAACTCTCCGCCACAGCCAGATTGTATTTCACGTCCGCATCCGAGGGTGAGAGGGTCAGTGCCTTGTTGTAGTAGACTATGGCCTTGCCGTTGCGGCCCGACTTGAAATAGGCGTTGCCCATGTTGTAATAGAGTTTCGTGCTCGAATAACCCATCTGGACAATGGAGTCATAGACCGCCAACGCACTCTCGTAGTCGGCATTTATGTAGTGGGTGTTGGCTCTGTCCCACATGGCACCGAGTTCCTTGTCGGCTGCCGCCGCCCTGCCTGCCGACATCAACATGACGCCGACAACCATTATGCTGTATATTATCTTTCTGCTCATCTCTCTCTATCTGTTAATCTCCGATTCCAATAGCGATACTATCTCCACGCCCGCCTTGTAGCTCTCCTGCATCCTGCCCGACGACCCGGGAGCATACTGGGCATATTCGCACTCGCTTATGATGGCGGTGTACCTCTCGGCATGGGCGGTCTCTATGTGGCGTTTCACCAGTTCCTCCCTCACATTCTCTTTGGTCAGGTTCGACACAGGAATGTTCAGTTTGTCGCTCATGTAGCCCCACAGAGCCTTCAACATCTCCTCGTAGAATCCGCGCTGATTGTCGTTTCGCATGTGGCTCTCGGCCGCCTTGAATCGTTGCAAGGCCACCTTGTTAGCCATTCTCCCCTTCACCAGAGCCGCATTGCTGCGATTGGCGAGGCTCTTGCGCAGATGGCGATAGAGAAAGAGCGAGCCGATGCACATGCACAATATAACCAGATAGTAGATGCCGCTTCCCATCAGCAACGAGTCCTCGGCTTTGAGCGACGGAGAGTCTATCTTTATGAATCTTATGTCCTGACCGAGGAACTTGATGTCCTCCTTGTCTATTCCGCTCACAAGTCCCACCGACGAGGAACGCGTGGCCGTCGAGTCGGGCAACACCGTCAGATGGGCGGCCTCGGCCGTAAGGGTCACATATTGGCCCATGTCGGGATTGAAATAGGTGAACTTGGTCTCCGGAATGATGTAGGTTCCCTCGGCGCGGGCAATGATGGGGTAGTCGAACTGACGATAGCCGCTTATGCCTCTGCGGTCGTTTTGCAGGCTCTCGGTGGTCTTCACGTTATACTGCTCGAACGACGAGGGCAACTCCACCTTTGGGGTCTGTATGAGGGGAAGGTTGCCGGTGCCCGCAATCTTTATCGAATAGGTCACTGCCGAGTTGGCATTTATGTTCCCCTCCGGTACCGAGGCACTCATGTCGAACTGACCCACCGCTCCGCCGAAACTGTCGGGGGCATCGGCCGGCAGATTCTTCACGTTTATCGTCACCGGCGACGAGGTCAGCACCTTGCGTACCTCCTGTATGTCGGGGAAACCGCCGAAGAAGTCGTCGAAGAGCGACTGACGACGTTGCTGCGTGATTATCTGGGCTATCACCGTCAGCTCAGCCGGCTCTATGGTGAGCGTGCCCGACTGCTGGGGGAAGAGCAGATATTCTCTTATGATGCGGGTGTCATAGACCTTGTTGTTGAGCGTCTCGCGCTGCACCTGATACTGACTCGCATCCAACTCCTGAGTCCAGAAACCATTGAACGACGGATACTTGGCACTCTCAATGCCGCTTATGCCAGAGCGGGTGTAGAGTTTCATGACGGCCCTCACCGGCTGACCCTTGTAGACATTGTTGCGGTCCACCGTCAGCCTCACCAATATGTCGTCCTCTGCCAGTCCCGTACCGCTCGGCTGTGGCATCGCCTGTCCGCCTTGCATCTGCTGGCCGCCCTGTTGCGAGAGGGCATTGCCGCCATCAACCACCTCCACCTGAAACGGTTGTGTCTTGTAGCTCTTGCCGTCCACCTTCACCTCCGCCACCGGCAGGCTGAATATGCCGGCCTTACTTCCCACCAGATAGTAGGAGTAGCTGTAATTGACGCTCTGGGTCATCTGACCGTTGATGATGCTCATACTGCGACCCGACGATTGTGTGGGGCCTGCCAGCACCTCGAAGTTCTCAAACTCGGGCGCCACGAATTCGTCGGGTTTGGCGTCGAGCGAGTACTCCACCCTGAAACCCTCGCCCACCGTCACGATGCGGGGCGCATTGACCGTGAAATTAATCTCCGCCGCAAGACACGTGAGTGTCGTGAGCAGGAGCAGCAATGTCGATGTTAATCTCTTTGTGTATTGCATGTCTTCTCTTTACCTTCGGTTTTGCAAAGATAATGGTTTTGTTTCGGCAGTGTTGTTGCACTGATTATCTAACGCGGTTGGCGTTGTTTATAGTATCAATCGGGATTGGGAATTTTTCGTTTCCCAATCCCGATTGGCATTTACCCGATTCTTTTGTCGTTTTTTCCTCTTTTTTGCCATGCGCGCTTCACGCTTTTGGTGCGCAGTTCGGCATGCGATGCTCAAAAAACATGTTTTGCATGTACTCACGCTTTTGGTGCGCAATTCGGCACGCGATGCTCAAAAAACATGCTATGCATGCATGCTATGCATGTTGGAAATCGGCGAAGAAATCGTTGCCCTTGTCATCCACGATGATGAAAGCGGGGAAGTTCTCAACATAAATCTTTCTCACTGCCTCCATGCCCAGCTCGGGGAAATCGATGACCTCCACACTCTTGATGCTGTTCTTGGCCAAGATGGCTGCCGGACCGCCGATGGAACCCAGATAGAAACCGCCGTGTTTCTTGCAGGCGTCGGTCACCTGCTGCGAGCGATTGCCTTTGGCCACCATAATCATCGAACCTCCGTGGCTCTGGAAGAGGTCCACATAGGGGTCCATGCGTCCTGCGGTGGTGGGACCGAAACTGCCCGACGCCATGCCCTCCGGAGTCTTGGCCGGACCGGCATAGTAAACAGGATGTTTCTTGAAGTACTCGGGCATGGGTTTGCCCTCGTCCAACATCTTCTTTATCTGTGCGTGTGCAATGTCGCGAGCGACAATCATCGTGCCCTTCACATTCAGACGGGTCTTGATGGGATATTTCGAGAGGGTCTCTCTCACTTTGTCCATTCCCTCGTCCAAATCAATCTCCACAGCCGGTTTCATGATGGGGGCGTCGGCGGGCAGGAAACGTGCGGGATTTTTCTCCAACTGCTCGATGAAGATACCCTCCGGAGTGATTTTACCCTTGATGTTGCGGTCTGCCGAGCAACTTACGCCGATACCCACCGGACAACTTGCCGCGTGGCGGGGCATGCGGATTACTCTCACGTCGTGTACCAGATATTTGCCTCCGAATTGGGCACCTACTCCGCTCTTGTGGCAGATGTCGAGTACCTTCTTCTCCCACTCCAAATCGCGGAATGCGCGACCGGCCTCGTTGCCGCACGTGGGCAGATTGTCGTAGTAGCCTGCCGATGCCTTCTTCACTGCCGTCAGGTTGGCCTCGGCCGAGGTGCCGCCAATCACCAATGCAAGGTGGTAGGGAGGACATGCCGAGGTGCCGAGGTCGAGAATGTGCTGCTCCACAAACTTGGTCAGCGACTCCTCGTTCAACAACGCTTTGGTCTGCTGATAGAGGAAGGTCTTGTTGGCCGAGCCGCCACCTTTGGTGATGAACAGGAAGT
>JAZODY010000131.1:0-7546 GCA_045597245.1 Tidjanibacter sp. | reverse complement strand
TTGAATAAATGATTTTTATGCTCTCCATGTTCTGGCCATATCATCATGCCCCGCATGAGATTATAGGCAAATAAATCACGAAATTTGCGCAGTTTCTTCGCAGCAGCACTTAAACGTCAGAGGCATGCTATTTCTACAATGCCTCCGTGTCACGAGTGCGGAACGACTCGCGGGCCTTGCGCACATACAACCTGATGACGTCGGCCGGCAACTGTGACGACCGAACAAACGCTCGCGTCCGTTCGGGAAATTTCGCCAATGCCGTAGCCAGCAGCCATGCGACCCCCATTCTTACATAGTATGGCTCCGCACCCTGCACATTGCCTTGCTGTGCTGCTTTGGGCTTACCTTTTACCGTAGTGTAGGCCGATTTTATTCCTAAGAAGTCGAGCCCGTCAATACACTCGAACACACGGTCAATCCACTCTTCCGAAAGAAAATAACACATTGCCACAACCACCGCGAAACGCACCTCAAATTCGCGGTCGGAGTCGAACCATTGTTGCAGAAATCCCCATAGTGTCTCTTTATCGGCGCGCATCATCCATTTGGCATGAGCACAATAAGAGTCGCAAACCGCCCAATTATCCAGCACCGGCACATAACGACCGAGCATTACCAGCCGTTCGTCAAGCCTGCACTTTTGGTGGTTGATGAGGAAACCCCATACGACACACTCTTCGTGGCAGAGAGTATCGCTCGCCATCATCTCGAATTGTCGTATAACCTCCCTGCCATCGCGGCATGTTATAAGTCTCCCGTCGGGCATTGCAACCGTCCCCCCTTCGCGTGAAAGTTGTTTGGCAATCTGTTTCATTTCGGGCGAATGAAGACCGAGCACAAGCCTTTCGGGTAGCGCATTCACCACTCGCAAATGCCCTTCACGATAGCGGGCGTCGGTCACAAACCGCTCACCAACCAATGGTTGCAGCAGGTGCACAATCATCGTTATTTCAACTCTTTGCCATCCGAGAAGGCATTGCCGACCTTGACGCCCAACTCGATGTAGTGGTGCTTAATCGGGTCGTAGGTGATGGGACGCAATTTTGCGACATCTATCAAATCGTCGGTGAGGATACTCTCGTCGGCACTTACATTCACGATACGGCCCACAAGATGGTTGCTCTCCTTGTCATACGACACCAATTCACACTCAAATGTCATCGGCAATTCCCTTATTATGGGTGCGTTTACAAACTCCGATTTGTCGGCATGAAAACCGGCCTTAGCGAATTTATCCGGCTCTTTGTTGCCGGAAACAATGCCCACATAATCGCATGCCACAACCTGTTCGGCTGTCGCCATGCTCACCGTAAAAGCCTTTGTGGCAAGGATGTTTTTCGTGGTTTTATGCCCCTCCGAAAGGCAGATGCCTATATGGTCATCGGTGTGTATTCCGCCCCAAGCGGCATTCATCGCATTGGGCACGCCTGCTTCATCATACGCCGCCACAATCAGCACCGGCATGGGATAGAGCCAACTCTTCGTTCCAAAATTCTTACGCATAACTCTACAATATGTTTTATCAAAAGTAATAAAATTCCTTCATAAATCCCCTTCCGTTTCGCCAAACTTTTCTTGTAAAACATAGGCCAGTGTTGATATCAGTAAGAGGATGTGTTTCATGCCATCTGGTCAATATTTGTTTTCATCTCTCTTTTTGCAGGTGCCACATCTTGTGACCAAAAAATAATCGTGTACCCACTCTACGAAAACCGAGCGATTTATATAGAGCTTCGGCGCGAGGATTGTCGTAATCCACAATCAACCCCACTCTCTCGTGTCCCTCGGCAAAGGCTCGGTTACACAGTGCGACAAGCAGGGCCCTCCCCGCCCCTTGTCCGCGAAACTCGGGCAGCACGCCGAGCGAGTCGAGATAGAATTCACCCTGCTCCGTTTCGTCGGGGATATCGGGTGCCTGACCGAAATGTTTTCTGAGAACCGAGTATGTTCCCTCGCGCAACTGCTCCAATCGTGCTCCGTCGTAGCCCACCACCGCTCCTGCCGTAACACCCCCCACCTCAGCAATCAGAGCATTTCGCCAACAATATTGGGTGTTTTCGGTATCGGCAATTTCGGCCAAGACGACAAGGTAATCTTTCCCGCAATAGTTGAAAGCGGCATCGTGCCCTACCGCCATGGCTATTGCCCGGGCTATTATGGCTGTATCTTCCCTCGTCGCAAGTCTTATGATTATGTCGCTGTTCATCATGGCGTTGTTTGCTATTACAAATGTATCCAATTTTCGTAGAATAAGCAATACCCGCCATTGGCTCTATTCTTCTGCTTTGTTGTCGGGAACAAGCGACAGGCGGATTAGCTCCTTTTCTCAATATTTTTCTGGTCTGAAATGACTATAATTTGGACGTTATTGCTAATTTTGTCAAATCTCTGATGTTTATGAGAGCGTGTGCCTCGTAATGGCACGATGAATTTAACTACAACCCAAACCGCAATCAATCGAAGCCGCATTTGCAGCAGAGCAAAACGCCTCTCCTCGCCCGTATGGTTTCGAATGGTTGTTTGCATATTTATTGAGCCACATGAAGAAACTGATATTGTGTTTGGCGATTTCCATGTTTATATTAATGGATATGGCAGCGCAATCACCCGTAAAGCCCAAAACGGACACTCTCGCTACGGTGCCCGCATATTCATGGATTTCGTCCAAGCGTCTTAACGCTGTCGGCAATATCGCCTATGGTGTCCCGTTGATTGCGGGAAGTTTGGTTGTGATGCCCTACGACAAGGAATTCAACAATCTCCGCAACGAATACGCCTCCACATATGAATACCATTACGACGACTGGTTGCAGTATGCTCCTATGGCCCTTACATGGGGTTTGAAAGGCGCGGGAGTGGAGAGCAGAAGTTCATGGGGTCGTATGCTCACATCACAGGCATTTTCGGCTCTGTTGGTGACGGCAACCGTCAATGGCCTGAAATATTCGCTCCGACATCTTCGACCCGACGGTTCGCAAGCCAACTCCTATCCCAGCGGGCATACCGCAACGGCTTTCATGGCCGCCTCCTTTCTCTATAAAGAGTACGGCACCCGTTATCCCTATCTGGGCATTCTTGGCTACATGTCGGCCACTGCGGTGGGTCTGTCGCGCCAACTTAACAATCGACACTGGATGAGCGATGTGATGGCGGGAGCCGGTCTGGGAATCATCTCCACAGAACTGGGTTATCTGCTTGGCGATGCAATATTCAAAAACAGATGTTACAACAAAGACTACGACGAGGTAATCATTCTGGGTGGCAACCGTCACTCTTATGTGAGTTACAATATGGGTATTGTCTTAGCCTCAAAGAGTTACGCTCTAAGCAAAGACCTGACGGCCAAATTTCTCAACGGCCCTCAGGCAAGCCTTCATGGAGCATACTTCTTTTCCAATCATTTCGGCATAGGAGGACGACTTGCCGTAAGTTATTCGGAGGTGATGCTGCGTAGTGCCGGAACCCACGCCTTGCCGCATGAAGAACAATATTTCAAAATGACCTCTGCCGTAATAGGGCCTCAATATGCCGTTATGCTGGCAGATAAGATAGCCATTGGAGCCCACATTCATGGCGGTTATGAATGGTATGACGACATAAGCCATCCAGACGGCAGCATTGACGGCGGTAGCGGCTTGATTCTCTCCGCAGGATTGTCGCAGACACTCATCAGCAACAGACACATCAAAGTGTCATTCACCGAGGAGTATGACATGGGGCCTGCCGTAGGAGGTCTCTCATCCGACAAATTCCATCGTCTGGTGCTCGGTGTCGGAATCGGCACAAGGTTTTAAACTAAAATGTTAGCCGGCAGCAGTCATAAATATCGGCAGCCGCAATCACACAGATGCGGCTGCCGACAAGTGTTAAACCACGGAAACTGCCGGCGAGAGCAGTTCCATCAGTCTTTCAAATAATAAACCACATTGGTCACCACTCTCACGTTTTTGATATACGGAGTATTGGAATCTCTGTCGGTAACCGAAAACTGTCCCTGTGTTGCGGTCTTTATCTTGCCGAGTTTGCTCTTCGAGTCTTTGGCAAATTTCTCGGCCGCCTGACGGGCATTCACCGTAGCCTCCTCTATCATTGAAGGTTTCACATCATTCAGTTTGGTGAATGAATATACGGTGGGATATTGCCACGAATCTCCCGTACCGACCGGAATTCCCTGCTCGTAGAGTTTCATCTGTTCGGTCTGCATCTTGACCACAAGTTCCACATTTTCGCTGCACACCGTAATCACAGAGGTGACGATATAGTTGTAGGTTGCATTGTCGCTGTAAGTGTTCGTGCGCGTATCCACAATGGTGGGAGCATTGATGGTTATCTCCTGCTCGGTGATGCCGGCCGCTTTAAGAAACGAGATTATTGCGTCGTTCTTATTGTTTATGTCTTTGTAGAGAGCCGTCAGTTCGTTGCCTCCCTGCTTATATACGATGGGCCAGATGACCTTGTCGGCCATCATCTCTTTTTCGCACAGACCTTTTACGGTCACGCATCGGTCGTATGACTTGGCGGTTTTCACCGTCAGAATGAGTGCGACACCGAGCGCCACAAGGCCGAGCATGATGAAAAGCCCCAGCCGATTTGTTGATTTAATGTTGTTGTTCATGATTCCAATATGTTTTTAAGTATTTCTCTCAAATATAATTAAATGCGAACAAGGAACCCTCCGTAACCCACAACGGATATTCTCCCGAGCCGCTTTCAAGATGTTAAATATACCGAATTTTCAATTATGATACTATATACATAACAAACTTTTCTCCATTTTTATTGTTCCGTCCGCTCATAATTTAACCCCTCCTTGCATGCAGGACAATAATTTTCAGTGCCATCGCATTGTTTGTCATGCCAAATACGTCCACATAAGAAACGGTCGGAACTGCCAAGCGGATTAAAATATTGGCAATAATTAGCCGACGGGTGTTATACAAATCTTTCGTATCGATTATCTTTGCAACCGTAAAACACATAATATCATGAACGGATTATTCACAATACTGCTACTCATTCTGTCCAACATATTCATGACCTTTGCATGGTACGGCCACCTGAAATTGCAACAGATGAACATCTCTTCCTCATGGCCTCTTATTTGCATCATACTCTTTTCGTGGGGCATAGCTCTGTTTGAGTATTGTGCACAGGTTCCTGCCAATCGCATTGGTTTCGTTGAGAACGGCGGGCCGTTTACACTCATGCAGTTGAAAGTGATTCAGGAGGTGATTTCCATCTCTGTATTCACTCTCTTTGCACTGACCATGTTCAAGACCGAAACACTGCATTGGAATCATCTGGCCGCCTTCGGCTGTCTTGTGCTGGCTGTCTATTTCGTATTCATGAAGTAATAAACATAAAAAAACATTATGGCCTTATGAAAGAAATCGTCATAAATGGTGGTCCTCATGAGCAGGCAAACACCTATTCCACTCTCGAAGAGCTGAATTCCGTATTTGAATCGCGCAATCGGATTAAGGTAGTTCTCGTAAACGGCAGCCCTCACGAGCACGGTTGCACCTATACGGCACTGCAAGAGATGTGTGGAATATTCGATGCGCAAGGCATTGAAAACGAAATTTTCTGGGTAGGAAACAGACCTGTTTCGGGTTGTTTGGGATGCGGTGCATGTG
The DNA here is from genome assembly GCA_045597245.1 of Tidjanibacter sp. GTDB lineage: Bacteria > Bacteroidota > Bacteroidia > Bacteroidales > Rikenellaceae > Tidjanibacter. Next base: position 1,907 of record JAZODY010000131.1, on the reverse strand, counting down.
TGCCTTCGGGACGTTGCATCATAGATGACAGAGTAAATCTGTTTTTGGAAAAGGCCGTTACGGCAGACGGATTCGTGTTCGGCTCCCCCGTTCACTATGCATCAGCCTCGGGTGCCATCACCTCATTCATGGATAGAGCCTTCTACGGCAAAGGCAACATCTTTGCCGACAAACCTGCCGCAGCTGTCGTGAGTTGCCGCCGAGGAGGTGCGTCGGCCGCATTCGACCAGCTAAACAAATATTTCACCATCAGCAATATGCCTGTTGTTTCGTCGCAATATTGGAATCAGGTGCATGGCAACACTCCTGCCGAGGTAATGCAGGATTTGGAAGGATTGCAGACCATGCGCACTCTGGCATTGAATATGTCTTGGTTGCTCAAATGTATTGAGGCGGGCAGAAAAGCCGGCGTAGAGGCACCTGTCAGAGAGCCTAAGGTGGCAACCAACTTTATCCGCTGATGTCCATTTTCAGGCACACGACAAAATAGGGCCGCACTAATTTATAGTGCAGCCCTATTTTTGTCAATCGGAATGATACATTATAGGTTTTCAAGACAATAGTCAATCATTTTTTTTCTTATGTGGCGCGAACCGTAAGGAATCATGGAGTGGTTGTCGTCCGTATAAATCATTTGGTCGAACTGTTTTCCGGCCTCCACGAGTTTTCGCGACATCATCTGGGCATTGAGCACATGCACATTATCGTCGCCCGTTCCATGTATCAACAGTAATTTGCCTTTCAAACGGTCGGCATATCCAATCGGCGACGGTTTGTCATAACCTTCGGGATTGTCGGCAGGAAGACCGTTGTAACGCTCCGTATATATTGAATCGTAGTATCTCCACGATGTTACGGGTGCCACCGAAACAGCCATTTTGAAGACGTCATTTCCCTTCAAAATGCAATTCAATGCCATGAAACCGCCGTAACTCCATCCGTAAATACCAATTCGTTCTGCATCGACATAAGGCAACGAGGCCATATACTGTGCCGCATAAATCTGGTCCTGAGTTTCGAGCAGTCCCATCTGGCCGTATGTGAGTTTCTTGAATTCCTCACCTCTGCCTCCCGTTCCTCTCGGGTCGAATCCTGCCACGATATATCCGTTCTGCACCAATACATCTTCCCAACTCACGCCCCATGAATCGGTGACTTCACGCGACCCCGGACCGCTATATTGAGAGAACAGCACCGGATACTTCTTCGATTCGTCAAAATCGGCCGGACGTTTCATATAGCCATATATCTCATACCCTTCGGGAGTGGTGAATGTAATGAACTCCTTGTGCGGCAGGTCCATTTCGGTTATGACTTTTTTAAGTTCCGCATTATCCTCCAACACCCTGATGAGTTTGCCGTCACCGCTGTGCAATGTCACCGTTCGGGGTGTGGCGGCATCGGTATGTGTGGCAATGTAATATTTAAATCCGCTGCTTGCACTTACCGACCACGTTCCCTCCTTATCCGTCATGCGCCTCTTGCCCTTGCCGCTGAGCTTGATGCTATACATGTTGTTGCCATAAGGCGAGTTTTCATTGGAGAGATATATCACTCTGTCCTTGTCGGCATGCACAAGCGAGGTCACCTCCCAATCACCCTCAGTGATAGGATTAAGTAAACCTTTGTCGATGTCGTAGAGGTAGAGGTGATAGTATCCGGAAGTGGTTTCGTTGCGAGCAATAAAACGCTGCGAATCGTCTAAGAACGTGATGGTTTGAGGACTTACCTCATCCACATATTTATCCGACTGTTCCTCATAAATTGTCTTCTGCCCGTCGGCATCGTCAAGCACCACTTCAAGATGGTTCTGCAAACGATTCATACGGAAAAAGTAGAGCCTGTTATCTGGCGTCCACTCAAAGTAAGGCAGATATCAAGTCGGAGGCCAAGCGGTCTTAGGAAGA
>JAZODY010000130.1:0-6431 GCA_045597245.1 Tidjanibacter sp. | reverse complement strand
AGAACGACATGGCTACGATCCGACTTCGTCGTAAAGTTCGTAATTGCGCTCGATTATTCCGGCCAGTCTGACCCAGAGGTCGGGCGACACGTTGGAGGAGTCGATGGGGTCGAAAGGCAGCACGTCAATCTCGGTGTCGATGCTGCGCAACGAGGGAAACTCCTGATAGATAAGATTGAAATCGAACGGGGTGAGCACACCGCTTGCGTCGGTCTTCATGCCGATGGTGCCACCCGTATAAATCAACAAAACCTTACTGCTCATAATCATGTCCGTTTTTACTGACACAAATTTACCACAAATTATCGAGTATGCCACCCCTCCCTCTCTTTTTTGTTGGTCGGGAGCAGATTGCAACACGCCGCCTCCCCTGCCGTCGATGCGGCCCGACGACGCCACATCCTCCACGACGGTGCGTTACCTTTATGTTAAATTGCTGTTTTTCGGGGCGGGAGCGGTACATCCGACCACAAAAAAGGTTACTTTTGTCACCGCTATGAATATTAAAACTCAACAGAGGAACGTGCCGAACTGGGTCGGCCACCTCGCATGCTTCGGCGCCTACTTCATCTTCGGATTCAATCTGGTCGCCTGTAAAAACATTGCCAACGGCAATTTCATCTCACCGATGGGATTCTTCTCGCTGCGCGCCTTAGGAGCCACGGCGCTGCTGTGGATTGTGGCCCTCTTCACCCCGAGACAGAAGGTGGAGCGCCGCGACATGCTGAAAATCTTCATTGCGTCGATGCTGGGGCTTTTCATGACGCAATACTTCTTCCTCGAAGCCATAACCGCCACGACCCCGCTCGACGCCTCAATCCTTGCCTCCATGGCCCCCATAATGACCATGTTCATTGCGGCCGCCTACCTCAAAGAGCCCATCACCGTCAAGAAGACGGTGGGAGTTCTGACAAGTCTGGCGGGAGTGTTGCTGCTCATCTTCAACTCGGTGAGCATAGGCGGCGGAGCCGAACACACAACGGCCAAAGGATTCATAATGATGACCCTCAACTGCCTCTCCTTCGCGCTCTATCTGGGTCTGTTCAAACCGCTGATTGCCAAGTATGACACGGTGACCTTCATGAAGTGGATGTTCCTCTTCTCGGCGGTGGTGTCGCTGCCCTTCGATGCTGGCGAGTTGATTCGTCTCGATTTGAGCGGAGTGGCCCCGACACTCATCTGGCAACTGCTCTACGTGATAGTCTTCGCCACCTTTGTGGCCTATCTGCTCATCCCCATCGGCCAAAAGGTGCTGCGCCCCACACTGGTGAGCATGTACTCCTATGTGCAACCCATCATTGCGGCGGCATTGAGCATCTATCTCGGTCTGGACCGTCTTGATTGGCAGAAGGTGGTGGCAGCGGCTCTGGTGTTTGCCGGTGTGGCTCTGGTGAATCGCAGCAAGTCCGCCCCCGCGACGGAGCAAAAGAGCGAGGACGACAAGACCGAGGAGAGATAAAAAAGGCCTCGCGGGATTATGCCCGTTCGATAAAAAAGAGTATCTTTGTAACTGACACACACTCTAAATCAATTAACCTAACAAGCAAAAAACATGGAATCGTCGAAAGTATACTTCACCAATCTGCGCACCCTGCCCGGCCGCAGCCTTACCGAAAAGATGGTGATGCTGGCCAAGAGAGCCGGCATAGAAAACATAGATTTTCAGGATAAGTTCACCGCCATAAAGATTCATTTCGGCGAGCCGGGGAATCTGGCCTACCTGCGCCCCAACTTCGCGGCACGCATGGCCGACCTGTTGCGCTCGCTGGGAGCAAAACCCTTCCTCACCGACAGCAACACGCTCTACTCGGGTCGTCGTTCGAACGGCGTGGACCACTACGAGAGCGCCATGGAGAACGGCTACAACCCCATCTCGGCCCGCTGTCCGGTCTTCATAGCCGACGGCATAAAGGGAACCGACTATCGCGAAATCGAGATAGACGGCGAATACTGCAAGGCCCCCAAGATTGGAACGGCCATAGCAGATGCCGACATCATCATCTCAATGAACCACTTCAAGGGCCACGAACAGGCGGGATTCGGAGGTGCGCTGAAAAATCTCGGAATGGGTTGCGCAAGCGTGGGCGGCAAGTTGGAACTCCATGCCGCATCGAAACCGGCCATCGACAAGGAGAACTGCCGCGGTTGCAACATGTGTGTAAAGAACTGTGCACATGAGGCCATCTCGTTGGTGGAGCGCAAGGCGGTCATCGATTACGACAAGTGTGTGGGTTGCGGCCAGTGCATAGCAGTGTGTCAGTTCGACGCCGCCACGACGGGCGACTACGACACCTCGGAGCGACTGAACTACAAGATTGCCGAATATACCAAAGCGGTGTTGAAGGACAAGCCCCACTTTCACATAAGCTTCATAATGAATGTGTCGCCCGAATGCGACTGCTGGAATCACAACGATGCGGCCGTCATCCCCGACCTCGGCATAGCGGCCTCGTTCGACCCTGTGGCGTTGGATTGTGCCTGTGTCGATTTGGTAAACTCGGCCCCCATCATCGACTTTGCCCAAAACGAGGCGGGAGTGAAGTTCGGCAACATGCTCGCCGAAAAGAGCCACGCCCACGATTGCGACTGCGGCTGCGACCGCCACAAAGAGCACGACAAGTTCCACATCCTGCATCCCGACACCGATTGGAGAGCCGGAGTGATACATGCCGAGAAGATTGGCATCGGTCATCAGGCCTACGAATTGGTCGTCGTGTAGTGCGGCACGAGAAGAGTGCGACAAAAAAACGGACGGAAAGTGATTTCCGTCCGTTTTCCATCTCGGCTGCCCGTCGGGCGTCAGAACGAGTAGGTGACGCCTATGGCAAGAACACTGCGGTCGAGACCGTCGCCGAACTTGAACTTGTAGTCGAGCCCGAGGGCGAAATCGGAACCGAGGTCGAGTTCGAGGCCCGCACCGATGTTACCTATAAACCAAGTGTCGCTGTGGGAGTAGTCGCCAATCTCCACCTTGCTGCCATAGACACCGATTCCGGCCAACGGATAGAGATAGAGGTCGTCGTCGATGAGCGGAAAGAGGTAGTGGGCATTGAGACTCACATCCCAACAATCGATATTGTCTTTCTCGAAGAAATAGGTGAACGACGGTTCGATGCGCAGATAATCAATCACATTGTACTGAAATTTGGCACCCAGCCCGTAGTTGGTGTAGCTGTCGCCCATACCTATCGCAAAGTTCAATCCGGTGGCCATTTCGCCCTTCTCCTGAGCCGATGCGGTGGCGACACCGATTAACATGGCTGCACATGCAACCAGAGTTTTTACCACTCTTTTCATAGCAATTCTTTTTTGTTGGTTAATAAATCGGGAAAACAGAGTTCTCCCCGTAACTTTGTAACACGTGTCATTTGACACACCAAATCCACACAACAAAATCCGTTCCCACATCCGTCGCCTTCAATAAGAGTCGATTTTATTCTTTCCACCGATTGCTCCTTCGGGCCGTCCGCACCGCCAATCCCGACTCATCTGCCGGCAGGTCCGTTTCCGTCGCCCCACGGAGGCGGACACATGACGTAACCGCCCTCTGACGCGACGGACAGGACCAAAAAAAGAGGGATGCGAGCACAGCCTCACGCATCCCTTTTTATACATATAATAAATTCGGCGACTCCAAACCCTGCTTCGCAATCACCCCTTGTTGTTGTCGTTCTCGCGAATCTCCACCCTGCGAATCTTGCCGCTGATGGTCTTTGGCAGTTCATCGACAAATTCTATGATACGCGGATATTTATACGGCGCCGAGACACGTTTCACATACTCCTGAATCTCCTTCGTCAGTGCCTCCTTGTCGGCATCGCGATACTCCTTCGTCAGCACCACCGTAGCCTTCACCAGCTGTCCTCTCACCTCGTCGGGCACACCCGTTATGGCACACTCCAACACCGCCTCATGCGACACCAGCGCACTCTCCACCTCAAAGGGGCTGATGCGATAACCCGAACTCTTTATCACGTCGTCGGTGCGGCCCACAAACCAATAGTAGCCATCCTCGTCTTTCCAAGCCATGTCGCCCGTATGGTAGATTCCGTCGTGAAACACCCTCTCGGTGAGGAGATTGTTGTGGTAATACTCCTCAAAAAGACCGATGGGTTTCTCGCCCGCGATACGTATCACCAACTCGCCATACTCGCCCACAGCCACACTCTCGCCCTGAGCATTGATGAGGTCGATGGGATACTCCGGATTGGGTTTGCCCATCGAACCGGGTTTCTGCTCCATCCACGGGAAGTTGGCCAGCGTGAGCGTGGTCTCGGTCTGTCCGAATCCCTCTTTCACCCTTATCCCCGTAGCCTCGAACCACGCATCCGACACACTCGGATTGAAGGGTTCGCCCGCCGTGGTGCAGTACTCCAATGCACTCAGGTCATACTTGTCGAGCTGCTCCCTAATCAGGAAACGATACACCGTCGGGGGTGCGCAGAACGATGTGATGCGATAGCTCTCCATGACCGAGAGCATGTCGGCTGCACTGAACTTCTCGTGGTCATAGACAAAGACACATGCGCCCACAATCCACTGACCGTACAACTTGCCCCACACAGCCTTGCCCCAACCCGTATCGGCCACCGTAAGATGGAGGCTCTCTTCGTGCAGATTGTGCCAATAGGCCGCCGTGACGATATGGCCCAGCGGATAGAGAAAGTTGTGTGCCACCATCTTGGGCTGTCCGGCCGAGCCGGAGGTGAAATAGATGAGCATCACATCATTGTTGTCGTTCACATGCTCGGGACGCACGAATGCGGGAGCCTCGGCCACCCCTTTTTCGAAACTGTGCCAACGCTCGTCCTCATAAGAACCCGTATTGACCAACAATTTCACCGAAGGCGACATGGGAAGCGACTCCTCAATCTGGCACTTGATGGCATCATCGTCTGCCGCCACAATCATCTTCACGTTTGCCGAAGTGTTGCGATAGACCAAATCCTTAGCCATAAGCATGTGGGTGGCGGGAATAACGGTTGCCCCCAACTTGTGCAACGCCACAATGGAGTACCAGAACTCCACGTGACGTTTCAGCATCAGCATCACCGCATCGCCCTTACCTATACCCAGCTGCTTGAAGAACGATGCCGTACGGTCGGTCATCTCCTTCATCTGGGCGAAGGTGTAGCGATGACACACGCCCTTGTCGTTGGTCCAGCACATGGCCGGCTTGTCGGGTTGCTCGGCCGCCCACGCATCCACCACGTCGTAGCCGAAATTGAAATTGGCAGGTGCCTTTATCTCGAAATTCGCATTGAAATCTTCCAGCGAATCAAACTTGCTCTGTTTAAGAAATCTCTCCAACATACCTCTTCTCCTAACTCTCTTTGTCTGCATGCGTCTCCCTCTGTCGATGTGTCGCACCGACAAGGCACGAGCGGGGAGCAAAACATGCTCTTCTTTTGGTTTTTTAAAATTAAAAAATAACAGATTAATTTTTTCGGCTGTGCGGGCGACAACGGCCCCACCTTGCAAACGGTCTCGTCATCCGGACCTCTCCGACCGCCTCGGCGGCCGCTGCAAACCGTAAGAAAATTCAACGAGCACCAATAGGGCACGCCGTCGCGAGTCCGTTTCCTTCGGGAAACATCATGGAGTCGCTAAGGCCGCGTCTGAGGTATTTAGTGTTATACATTGCGCTCATCAAATCAAAAGTTTCATTTTGTCTCCATCCCCGCCTCGTCATCGTCTTGCCGCAGCGGTTATCCCACACCGGCCGATGCAGCATGGAGGATGGTTTCAACGGGTGCAAATTTATATATTTTTTTAAAATCGATAACAGAAAGTGAGAAAAAAACACTCCGAAACGATATTTTTTTCTCATCGGTTTTCGCTCTCTGCCTCCCCTCTCTCTTTGATACAACTCAATATCAGCAACATACACCCGCCATCGACCACAAACAAAAATTCAAGCGAACGGATTACAAATTGTAACTCCGCCCGCAAACAGTGCAATGCAAACCTTTGCGCAGAATCTTCGGAGAAATGGCGGGATGTTACAAAAAAATCCATAATTTTGTAATGTCGGCAAAGATGCAGTTGCTTTCATGGACCGACAATCATAATCTAAACATCACAAAACACAGGAAAACAATGAATAAAAAACTTTTCATCTCCGCATTGGCAACCTTGCTGTGGTCGCTCTCGACATCGGCACAGACTGCCACTCCTCCCATGCACCTCGGCCCCAACACTCCGATAGGCGAGGGCAAAGGAATTCATCCGGCACGCGTGGCATGGATTCATAATCCGGGCGTGGCCAACTGGGACGGCGAGACGGGCTTCTGGTACGAAGACCGCTGGAACGACCAAGAGAAAGCCGACCGCATGATAGCCGAGGCTCTCACCACCCTCACCGGCGAGAAGAGCCCCGCGAAGGCTTGGAAGGCTCTCTTCACCCATTTCAACAAGACTCACGACAGAGG
>JAZODY010000129.1:0-4591 GCA_045597245.1 Tidjanibacter sp. | reverse complement strand
CGGCGAGATACCGAACGGCTCCGACACCGAGGGCATAACATAAACATCGCTCAGCGAGAACATCTTACGCACATCGTCGCCTTTCAGAAATCCCGTAAAATGGAATCTGTCCGAGATGCCCAACTTGGCCACTCGCCTGATTATCTTGTTCATCATGTCACCGCTACCGGCCATGACGAATCTCACATTCTTTGTCTTTTTCAACACCTTGGCTGCCGCCTCAACAAAGTACTCCGGTCCCTTCTGATAGGTGATTCGGCCCAAGAAAGTAATGATTTTGTCATCCACTCCGCGTACCACCTCACTCTCATTGGTGTCGGCAAAGTAAACGGCATTGTGTACCGTAATCACCTTATCGGCATCCACTCCATACTTCTCCACCACAATCTTTCGGGTCAAATCGCTCACTGCCATCACCAAATCCGCTCCCTGCATTCCGGCACGTTCGATGTCGTAAACCTGCGTATTCACTCTCTCGCCACTGCGGTCATACTCCGTAGCATGGATATGTACAACCAGCGGTTTGCCCGAGACTCTCTTGGCTGCCAGACCGGCATAATAGGTCAGCCAGTCGTGGGCATGAATCACATCGAATTGGCCTTCCAGATTCTTTGCCACCTGTTCTGCCACCATCGCATAGCGGGCCACCTCCTCCATGAGATTGGCACCATACTTACCGGAGAAGTTATACCTCTGCTTCCACACATCACCCTCAACATGATTGCGTCCCACCAACTCCGAGGCGGTCCTCTCCGTAACATACTCCTCAGGCGACATGTAGGGCATCAGGTTTGAGTCGATGTTAATAAAAGATATGTTCTTCCAGAACTCCTCATCTCGCCCCAGGGCGGAAAACGAAGTCTCTACGTCACTCGCATTCACGACCTTGACATAGCTCTGGTCCTCGTCGCCATAAGCATGCGGCATCACGAATATAACCTCCACGTCATTCTTTGCCAAACCACGTGTCAGACCGTAACATGCCGTTCCGAGGCCACCTGCTATGTGTGGCGGAAACTCCCATCCGAACATAAGAACTCTCATTGTTGCTCCTTTCTTACTTTACTTTTTTATACTTCTTAATCATTTCGTCGATTCTCAATAATGCACCTACGCTCCACGCCTGCGAAATAGTGCCTTTGGGAGCATGAGGCGGGTCGGCATCGAATATCTCGCCTATCGAGCCGATGCCATAGTTGCTGATATCCTCCGTAAAATTGGCCAGAATATCCTCCGCAGCAGCCACGAAACCCTCGCCCTGCACATCGAACTTGGCCTTTACATAGTGCTCCAACGGCCACACCCAGACCGTACCCTGATGGTAGGCCATATCTCTGTGGCGCTGGTCACCCTCGTAGTGTCCCACATAAATCGGATTGCGCGGAGACAACGTACGCAAGCCCTTGACCGTAAGCAGATGACGTTTCACGATGTCGGTCACAGCCTCCTGCTGCACCAATGTCAGCATCTTATGTTTCATTGAGCAAGCCATGATTTGGTTGGGGCGGATAAACTCATTCGCTCCATTCTCGTCCACATAGTCTGCCAAATAACCCTTGTCGGCCATCCAGAACTTATCCAAGAAACTCTCCTTTATCAAAGCCGGAACATCCTTCCACTGCGACGTAAACTTACGCTCGCCCGCACGTTTGGCGCACTCCAACACATGGCAAACCGCATTATACCACAATGCGTTTATCTCCACCTGATATCCCTCGCGGCCCGTTACGGGTTTGCCGTCCACGACAGCATCCATCCATGTCATGGCATACTGCGGATGCGAAGCCCAGATAAGTCCGTTCTGATGCATAGCAATAACCTCGCCCACACCGTTTCTGTAAGCCGTCACCACCTCCTCGGCATATTTTCCGTAGCGTTTCCACACCTCGGCGGGGTCCATATACTCCTCCAACTGCTGCAACACCCAAACAAACCACAGCGGAGCATCCACAGAGTTATAAGCATTGCCCACATTGGGGAAAATTCCGTCTTTCATATGCTCCACGATGGTATCCAACACATCCGTACAAGCCTTCACATCGCCCTGTGCGAGGGTGATTCCGGGCAACGAGATGAACGTATCACGCCCCCAGCTGCCGAACCACGGATAACCGGCTACCACCTCGCTGCCGCCACCCTTTCGGATGACGAACTGGTGGGCCGAGTGGCGCAAACACGACAAGAAATCTATTTTGTCGGAGTGCTCCGCCAACTCTTTCTCGAATGCCGCATCCAATTTTTCGGCATCAATCTCCTCCAACGAGGCCGAGAAGATGAGCGGTTTATCTTTCGTCAGTTCCACCTCAAAGTATCCGGGTGTAAGCAAATCCTCATGACTGTCGTAACCTCTGTTATACTCCTCGGCATACTCAAAATTGTAATACCAATCCGGAGCGGCCACGAACTCGCCATTCTGGTCATTCAGTTGCATGTTCAGCCACGGGAACTCCGAATAAAGACGACACTTCACACCTCCCTGAATGGGATAAGAGTGACCGTTGGCATACATGTTCACCTTACTCAATTTGTGTTTCTCCCTGAATGCCAAGAAGGGGCGCAGACGCAACGTCGTTTTCGAGTGGGCATCCAGAAGCGTGTATCTAATCAGCAATCTCGATGCCGACGTATGCTGGCGCCACAACAACTCTTTCTGTAACAACACACCGCCCACACGATATGTTATCGTGGGAGTGGGAGTGTACTTGAAGTCCACGATATATTTATGGCCTCTCGGCTCATAAATTCCCGGGAAACGGTGAAGTGCCAGATTAAACGCCTGACCGTGCTGCAACACCGTCTCGTCCAACGACGAGAGCAACACATAGTCTTTCTCGTCATTTTCGTTGATGGGGCAAACCATCAGGCCATGATACTTTCTTGTGTTGCAACAAACGATGGTGGTGCTCATATAACCACCCGTACGGTTAGTAGACAACATCTCTCTTTGCAGCGAGTACTCTAAGTTTCCCAAACTGCTCTTGTCAAAATTGAGTACAGACATATAATCAACTGAATAATTTCTGTTAAATATATTCTATTTTTTTCGTTTTACCAAATATTTTTTAACTAAACCCACTTAACCAGTGCGAAATCCATTCTGTGGGCGAGTTTATCGTTCTTCGGATAGATTCTGAACGCCACATCGAACGTTCCCGTTTTGGCGGGAGTCATTTCGAGTTTGTAGCAGACCTTCGAACCGTCCACTCCCGCAATCGAGAATTCACGCTTCTCGCTTATCTTCACGGGCTGACCCTGCTCTATCTGGTTGGCCACAACCATCTCCACTCCTATATCCTCCGGACGCAGATTGGCAATATCGACAACAACTTCGAAACGATAGGTGTTACCCACCACAAAGGCTTGCGTGGCATTCGTATCCTGATACGACGACACCACCTTCACCTCGTCCCAAGCATTGCTGACTCTGCGTTTCCATGCGGCAATCTCGCGAGCCAGACGATAGTTGTCATTCATGAGCATCTCATGACGCTCGGCCAATTTGTTGTAGAACTTGTCCTCATAATCGGTCAGCATGCGGTTGGTTGTGAAATTGGAGGCGATGTCTGCCACACAACTCTTCACCGACCTGAGCCACTCGTGCGGAATATTGTCGCCGCCGCGATTGTAGTATTTCGGTACAATCTCCTCCTCAATGGTGCGATAAATCATCTCGGCATCGAACTCATCTTGGAATCTCTGCTCCTCGTAGGCACGCTCCATGGGCAACATCCAGCCTGCTCCGGCCTTATAGCCCTCAACCCACCAGCCGTCCAACACACTGAACTGCATAACACCGTTCATCACCGCCTTCTCACCGCTGGTACCAGATGCCTCCAACGGACGGGTGGGTGTATTCAACCATACATCCACTCCCTGCACCATCTTGCGCGAGAGGTCCATATCATAGTTCTGCAAGAAGAGAATCTTGCCGACAAACTGCGGCATGGTGGAAATCTCAACGATTCTCTTTATGAGGTCCTGACCGGGTTTGTCGTTCGGATGGGCCTTACCTGCAAAGAGGAACTGCACAGGACGCTCCGGATTGTTCACGATGGCCGCCAGACGATCCAAATTGGTAAACAGCAGATATGCTCTCTTATACGTTGCGAAACGACGGGCAAAACCTATCGTGAGCACCTCGGGACGCAACGAATCCTGAATGGTAACCAACTGTTTCGGCGAGTCGAACATGGTCTGTTTCGGGTCTTTAAAGCGCTTGCGGATGCTCTTTATCAGACTCTCTTTCAGTTTTGTTCTCACCGTCCACAACTCCTCGTCGGGAATATCGTAAATCTTCTGCCAAGCGGGAATATTATAGGTATAGTTCGAGAATCCCTCGGGGAAATATTTTGCATACAACTCTCTCAGGCGCGTTGCGGTCCAAGTAGGGAAGTGCACGCCGTTGGTGACATAGCCGACATGCAACTCATCCTTGAAATAACCGGGCCACATTCCTCCCAGAATATTCTTGCTCACCTCGCCATGCAACCAACTCACGCCGTTTACCTCTTGCGAAAGGTTGCAAGCCAAGAAACTCATCGAGAATTTCTCGTTGGGGTCGTTGGGATTGGTCTTACCCAGATTGATGAAC
>JAZODY010000128.1:0-3029 GCA_045597245.1 Tidjanibacter sp. | reverse complement strand
AATCGTTGCCCGTTGACGGTAAAGGCCGTATTGCACTTGCCATGGCCATTCCCATCGGTGCCAACATCGGTGGCATCGGCACCCCCATCGGAACACCTCCCAACGCACTTGCACTGAAATACTTGAACGACCCTGCTGGTCTGAATATGAATATCGGTTTCGGAGAGTGGGTGGCAGTGATGGCTCCCTATGTATTTGTAATATTGTTTATTGCATGGGGCGTTTTGTTGAAACTTTTCCCGTTCAAACAGAAGACTATCGAGTTGCAAATCGAGGGCGAAGCCAAAAAAGATTGGCACACCATTGTGGTTTATATCACCTTTGCACTGACCATTATTTTATGGATGGCGGACAAATATACGGGTGTGAATGCCAACGTGGTTGCAATGATTCCGGTTGCAGTGTTCTGCGTTACGGGCATTATCACCCGCAGAGATTTGGAGGAGATTAACTGGAGCGTGCTGTGGATGGTGGCAGGAGGTTTCGCATTAGGTGAGGCCATGAACCATTCCGGTCTGATGACCAGCATGATACAAGCCATTCCGTTTGCCAATTGGTCGCCCATCCTCATCATCATCGGTTCCGGTATAATCTGCTGGGGACTTTCTACCTTCATATCCAACACAGCAACAGCCGCACTTCTTGTTCCGATTTTGGCAGCAGTGAGCACAGGCATGGGCAGTGCACTCGACCCTGTTGGAGGTGTTCGTACCTTGTTGGTAGGTTTGGCCGTATCGGCATCGCTGGCCATGGCTCTTCCCATCAGTACTCCTCCGAATGCAATGGCTCATGGTACGGGCCTGATTCAGCAGTCCCAGATGGCCAAAGTAGGTGTAATAATGGGTATTATCGGCATAATCATAGGCTATGTGTACCTCATTGCGATAGGCACACTTCACATTTGGTAATATCTCATATTACAGACAATAGAGTGGGGCGACACAAGTAAAGTGTCGCCCCATTTGTTTTACGGGGCCAACGGGCGGGAGATTTATTATTTAACATTCTGTCCGTGATGTGTAATATATGAATCACATGCTTGCTTTATCGACCGTTTTTGTATATCTTTGTTGGATGTGGCCCGCAAGCCCCGAACAAAAAACAAATATACAAGCCATATACCGACTCCCAAGAGCCGCATGTGGCAATAAAGGACAAAATGGGAAGAGTTTCAGAGAGAAGCGAACAGATATTGGTTTCACCGATTCAGAAGTTGATTCCGCTTGCCGAACAGGTCAAGGCGAGAGGAACTAAAATTTATCATCTGAACATCGGGCAACCCGACCTGCCTACACCCCGCGAAGGACTGGACAAATTGAAACACATCGACAACAAAGTTCTTGGCTACGGCCCGGGAGACGGCTACATGTCGTTGCGTGAAAAGTTGGCGATTTATTATAAAGGATTCGGGATTGATTTCTCGGCCGAAGACATCATCATCACCTCGGGCGGCTCGGAGGCAGTTTTGTTCGCATTTCTGACGAGCATGAATCCGGGCGATGAAATCATTATGCCCGAACCGACCTATGCCAACTATGTCGGACTTGCCATAGCGGCGGGTGTGATTGTAAGACCGGTAATCTCACACATCGAAGATGGTTACAAGTTACCTCCGGTCCACGAATTCGAGAAACTCATTACGGAACGTACACGCGGCATTTTGATATGCAATCCCAACAACCCTACGGGCTACTTGTAAACGCGAGAGGAGATGGAACAGATAGGCGAATTGGTCAAACGCCACAATCTGTATCTCTTCTCCGACGAGGTATACAGGGAATTTATTTACAGCGACGGGGAATATGTGTCGGCCGGTCACCTTAGAGGCATAGAACGTCAAGTGGTACTCATAGATTCGTTCTCGAAACGCTATTCGGAGTGCGGAATAAGAGTTGGATGCGTCGTCACACGCGACAGAGATTTGCATGATGCCATAATGAAATTTTCATCGGCACGTATCTGTCCGCCCGTTTTGGGCCAGATGGTTGCAGAAGCATCATTGGATGTTAGTCCTGAGTTTTACAAAAACACATATGAGGAGTATCTGCGCCGCAGAGATTGCCTGTTGGAAGGATTGAACAGCATTCAGGGTGTGTTTGCTCCGGTACCCAACGGAACATTTTATGCGATGGCGCGGATGCCGATAGACGATTGCGACAGATTCTGCGAGTGGTGCCTGAGCGAGTTCGAGTGCGACGGAGAGACCGTAATGGTCGCACCGGGTTCGGGATTTTATTCCGACACGACATTGGGGCGCGACGAGATAAGGCTCGCTTTTGTTCTAAATTGCGGAGAATTGAAAAGAGCCGTTGAGATTTTGCGCAAAGCACTCGACGTTTATCCGGGCAGAACGACACGTTAATCATGAAATCAGATTGACAAGAGAAACAAAATTAGTAGGCGAAATATGAAAGTATTGAAATTCGGCGGCAGTTCGGTGGGAACCCCCGAGGCATTATTGAAGATGAAGGCTGTGGTGGACCGACAACCCGACAACTGCATAATAGTGGTGTCGGCAATGAAAGGGGTTACCAACATGCTCACCAAGATATTTGACAAAGCGGTTGCGTGCGAGAGATTCGACGAGGAGTTGGAAGCGATTCGCACGTTACACATCACTGCCTCGGAGGAGTTGCTCGACAAGGATAACCATGCGGCCTTCTGCGAGGAATTTGATGAGATTTTCGAAACACTTCTCGATTTGAGAGGCAAACGTTGTGCGAAATCATCCGCCGAAAAAGACCGCATCATCTCGTTGGGAGAACGCATGTCGTCACACATGATAAGCCGATTGTTGGCTGCCGAATGGGTGGATGCCAAAGAACTCATCTTCACCAATTACAATTTCGGTAAAGCCGATGTGATGTGGAATAAGACTTGTCAGGCCATATCTGACAGATTCAGCGGATTGGACCATCGCGTGGTAATCCCGGGATTTTATGCCTCCACTCGTGACGGACGCACGACGACCATGGGGCGCGGCGGCTCCGATTTGTCCGCAGCCATTGTGGCGGCAGCCGTAGATGCAG
>JAZODY010000127.1:0-8111 GCA_045597245.1 Tidjanibacter sp. | reverse complement strand
TGTAGCGCAAATCTGCGTTGCATAATGTGATTTTCTCAAAACTTTTGAGCTTTTCAACTATCTAAATTTTGCCCCTTCCCAAAAAAAATCCACAGCAACAAACAAGCCTGCCTAACAAAAAAACTTGTTAGACAGGCTCTTCTTTATAGGCAATGACACAATGATTGTGGACAGAGGAAAGAACGGGGCGTGTGTCATAAGGTCATTAAAATGTCGTATCGGGTCGGCAGGATAAATTTAGTCGGTCGGCGGGGGAGAGTGTCGCATGGAGTTTGCGTTACGAGGTCGGGGCCGTATGGCTCTATAATATCTTATGACAATGAATGTATGCAGAGTTAGACCCACTCATGAGAGAGTGTGGCGGTATGGTGCAGTGGTGTGTGCAGTGTTGCTTGTGGCAACAGTTACCGTCGGTTGTTGGCGCAGAGAGAACCCGATTAGTTTTGTGCGTCCCGTGAAGGTGGCCGAGGTCAGGTCGCTGGCCTACTATGAGAAGGAGTTTGCGGGGCGGGTAGTGGCGCGCGAGTTTACCAATCTGGCCTTTCCGTTGGGCGGTCAGATAGTGCGCATCGGAGTGGCGGAAGGCAGCAATGTCGTGCGCGGGCAGGAGATAGCACGTCTCGACCCTGCCGATATGAATCTGCAATTGGAGGCAGAACGTGCCAACTATCAGACCAAGCAGTCCATCATGGAGCGCAACGAACGTCTGCTTTCGCGTGATGCCATTTCGTTGCAGGAGGTGGAAATTTCGCGTGCAGAGTTACAGGCGGCCAAGTCGGCCTACGAATATGCGCTCTCACAACTCTCCAATACGGTGCTCGTCGCACCCTTCGCAGGGTCGGTGGAAAGACGGTATGTGGAGCAGTATCAGCAGGTGTCGGCGGGTGAACCCATTGTGAAACTGATTAATCCTGACGAGTTGGAGGTTACCTTCGTCTTACCCGAGAACGACTCGGATGTCGTCTATGCCAGCGAGCGGTTCTTTGTCACCTTCGACAATCATCCCGACCTCGATTTCGAAGCCGCGCTAAAAGAGAGTGTCAATGCTTCGGTGAATGGGGCGGGGGTGCCGGTTACGCTGGCCATAACCGACGCCCGATTCTCGCCTCTTCGCTACAATGTGAAGGCGGGATTTGCATGTCGGGTGAAGGTGGTCATAGACAATGCCGAGGATGTCCGCTCCTATGTGACCATCCCTCTCACCGCCCTCTTCTCGCCTGAGGAGGATGATAGTACGGCCACCTATGTCTGGGTGTTTGATAGCGCCTCAGCCACAGTGCACCGACGACGTGTTACGACCGACGGACTCACCAACACCTCCTCGGCCATTATTCGCAACGGTCTTTCGGAGGGTGAACTGGTGGTTACGGCGGGTGTGTTTCAGCTGGTCGAGGGGCAGAAGGTATCATTGCTTAACAGATAGTCGGTCATGAATATTCCGCAATTTGCTCTCGAAAATCGCAAACTGATTTATTTCCTGCTCGCCGTCATGTTGGTGGGCGGGGTGTTTGGTTTCGGACGGCTCGGCAAGAAGGAGGACGCCCCATTTGTCATTAAGTCGGCCGTTCTGGTTACCCCTTATCTCGGTGCTACACCCGAGGAGGTGGAACAGTTGGTCACCGAACCGATGGAGCGCGAGGTGCAGTCGTTGGCGGGGGTCTATAAGATTCGTTCCGAGTCGTCTTTCGGAATGTCGAAGATAACGGTCGAACTCGACCCCGCAACTCCGCCCGAACAGATTCCGCAAAAGTGGGACGAACTGCGTCGCAAGGTACTCAATATCTCTCCTTCGCTGCCCGATGGTGCAGGGCCGGTGAATGTGAACGACGACTTCGGCGACGTGTTTGGTATCTATTATGCGCTCGTGGCCGACGAGGGTTTCTCGTGGGACGACCTGCGCAACTATGCACAATATATCAAGACCCGTCTTGTGGCGATAGACGGAGTGCAGAAAGTGATGCTCTACGGCGAGCAGAGCGAGGTGGTGAATATATTTGTTGCCACCTCCACACTTGCCAACCTCGGTATCGACCCGGGAGTGCTGGCGGCCGCGGTGTCGTCGCAAGACCGACCGGTCAATACGGGGATTTTGCAGACGGGCGAGATTAATCTCACCGTGCTCGCCTCGGGTACCTATGCCTCTTTGCAGGACATTCGCAATCAGGTGGTCGTGACTCCGAGCGGGGAGCAGTTGCGGATAGGTGACTTTGCCACCGTGGAGCGAGGCTATCGCGAGCCCACCTCCACCCTGATGAGGGTTAATGGTCGTCCGGCCATAGGTATCGGTGTGGCGAGTCTGCCTTCGGTGGATGTGGTGAAGACAGGCGAGGCGGTGGAGCGTATGATAGAGGAGTTGATGCCGCTCATTCCGGTGGGATTGGAGATGCAACCGCTCTACCTCGAAAACGAGATAGCACGTCAGGCCAACAACCGATTTCTTCTGAATCTGGTCGAGTCGGTGGGTATCGTGATACTTGTCATCATGCTTGTCATGGGGTTGAGAGGAGGAGTGTTGATAGGCTCCTCGTTACTTTTCTCCATTGGCGGAACTATGTTGTTGATGTTGCTCATGAATGTGGGACTCAATCGAACCTCGTTGGCGGGATTCATCATTGCTATGGGGATGCTGGTGGATAATGCCATCGTGGTGACCGACAATGCACAGGTGATGATGTCGCGCGGAATCGACCGTCGGACGGCTTTAATCAACGGAGCGGTGGGACCGCAGTGGGGGTTGTTGGGAGCCACGTTCATAGGTGTCATATCGTTTCTGCCGCTCTATCTTGCCCCTTCGGCGGTGGCCGAGATTGTGAAACCTCTCTTCGTGGTCTTGGCCCTGTCGCTTGGATTGAGTTGGGTGTTGGCTCTCACGCAGACACCGCTGTTCGGACTCTTCATGCTCCGCGAGCCTGCCACAGACGGGGTGCGCGACCCTTATGGCGGACGATTCTATCGGTTTTTTGAGCGAGGTTTGCGTCTTTTGATTCGTCACAGATTCGTGACACTCGGGATTGTGGTTCTGTTGTTTATATCTTCGTTGATGGTCATGAGTCGCGCGCCGAGCAGCTTCTTTCCAAGTCTTGATAAACCATATTTTCGGGCCGATTGTTTCCTGCCCGACGGCTACTCCATCTATCATACCGAACAACGTATCGGCCGACTGACAGAGTGGCTTATGTTGCAGCCCGAGGTGAAGACCGTCTCCGTCACGGTGGGCAGTTCGCCGCTGCGTTACTATCTGGCCAGCACCTCTGTGGGGCCCGAACCCAACTGCGGAAATCTGTTGGTGGAACTCCACAATTCTGAAAATACGGCGCAGGTCTGTGAACGCTTTTCGATTTTTGCGCGGGAGAACTTTCCCGACATGTTGGTCAGGGCTTCGCTCTTCAAATTGTCGCCTGCGGTGGATGCAACCATCGAGATTGGATTTACGGGTGGCAATGCCGACACGCTTGTGGCGCTGGCCGAGCGGGCAAAGAGTTTGATGAGAGAGTGCCCGCTGGTGGGGGATGTTCGCTCCGACTGGGGCAACAAAGTTCCGGTGGTCACTCCGCTCTATTCTCAGGAGAAGGGGCTGCGCCTCGGTGTGACGCGGCAGGATGTGGCCTCCTATACCAAGTTTGCCACCAACGGACTCACTCTCGGTACCTACCGCGAGGGCGATACATTCTTGCCCGTTCTGCTCAAAGATGCCGCCATCGACCGTTTCAATCTGGCCAACTTCGGTTCGTTGCCGGTCTTCACTCCCGACGGAACAGTGGTGTCTATGGAGCAGGTTATCGACTCGATACAGACCTCCTATCGATTCGGAGTGCTGAAACGCTATCAGCGTCAGCTGACCCTGAGGGCTCAGTGCGACCCGCTGCTCGGGGCAAATGCCGCCGAGGCCTATACGCAGGTCTATGATGCTGTATGGCCGGTCATGCAGGAGCAACTGCCCGCGGGATACTCGATGAAGGTCTTCGGCGAGCAGGAGAGTCAGGCCGAATCGAATGCCGCACTTGCCGCCAACATGCCGCTCACGCTGTTCCTAATCTTCACCACTTTGTTGCTGCTCTTCGGCAACTATTCCGAGCCGGTGGTTATTCTGCTCATGGTGCCGCTTATTTTCATCGGTGTCGTGGCCGGATTGGCGCTTTCGGGCAAGATGTTGGATTTCTTTGCGCTGTTGGGATTGTTGGGGCTTGTGGGGATGAATATAAAAAACGCAGTGGTCTTGGTGGACCAGATTGGGGCCGAAATGGCTGTCGCGGTCTCTCCTCTGGATGCTGTGGTCAGGGCCACACGCTCGCGCATCATACCTGTGGTGATGGCTTCGGGAACTACCATATTGGGTATGTTGCCCCTATTGTCGGACGCCATGTTCGGCAGTATGGCGGCCGTAATCATGGGAGGTCTGTTTGTGGCAACGTTTCTGACCATATTGGTGTTGCCGGTGACCTATTGTGCAGTGAAACGTATAAAATAGAGTTGCTTATGAAGAAGTGTTTGTTTCTCGTGATAGTGCTTCCGCAGATTGTCGCAGCGCAGATGACGCTCTCTCTGCAAGAGTTTCGCGAGGCGGTGATGGAGTACAGTAATGAAGTGAAGGCGGCTCGCAGCATGGAGGGTGCCGGTCATTTGCTCACACGTGCCGCTCGGGCGGCGATGTTCCCCTCTCTCGACCTCGCCGCCTCGGCAGATTATGTCCTGCGCGACGACTCGGAGTATCTCGCCTCGCCCATCAAAAACTACAACTACCAAGCCGCTCTGACCCTGCAACAAATCATTTGGGGCGGCGGGGCGGCGACCGCCTCTTACCGCATTGCCTCGGTGAACGAACGGATGGCCGCAGCAGATGTTGAACTGCGTACCGAACAGGTGCTCCATGCGGCCGAGGTTGCCTATTGGACCCTTTCGGCCTCGGTAGAGCAGTTGGCCGTGGCGCGTCGATATGTGGAGATTGTGGCAGGGTTGCATGATGTGGTGCAGAACCGATACGACGACGGATATGTGGCCAAGAACGACCTGTTGATGGTGCAGACCCGACTGAATGAGGCACGCATGCAATTCACTCGGGCCGAACAATATCATACCCTCTCTCAACAGACGCTCGGCAGCCTGCTCGGCTATGAGAGCGACATCGACTTCCGACCTTCCGACTCGATAACGGCACCGGTTGTTCTCCCGCCTGACGAGGGACTCATGGCGGCTTTGGCGGGTAGGGCAGAGTATGAACGGGCCTGCTTGGAGGTGGAGTTGCGTAACCATGAGGCGGATTTGGTGAGAGCGGGATTCAATCCGCAGATTGCTCTCGGGTTATCGGCCCGTCTGACCACCGAGGCGATGAACACCTCCGGTTCGGCCGACATCGACGGGGTTGTTTTTGCCAATCTCAGTGTGCCGCTCTTTCGGTGGGGCGAGCGGCGCAGCAGTGTGGCCGCGGCGGGACACGCAGTGACGGCGGGCGAACATGAACGCTTGGCGGTACAGGACCGCATATCGCTTGAAATAGGACAAGCCCTAACCGACATGCACGCCACTGCCCGTCTGTTGGAAACCGCCTCCGCCAATCTGCGTACCGCATCGGAGAGCCTGTCGCTCAACACCTTTGCCTACACCGAGGGACGGCTTGCCATTTTGGATGTGTTGCAATCTCAGCTGTCATGGATTCAGGCCTATACGGCTTATGTGGATGCTCTCTGCGGACAGAAACTCTCCATCGCGGCCTACCGCATGGCTGTCGGCTCCAACGACCATCCATTTCCGCTCTCCGCCACTCCGTAAAAAAAGAGTGCGAATCATTACTCCATGATTCGCACCCCTCTTTTATCCGGCACTCGATTAACCGAGTTTATACTCCTGCCAGCTCTTTATCTGTATGTCGCTCTCCTTCAATTCGCAACAAGCCCTGATGAAGGCACTTGCCAGACGCGCATTGGTGATGAGCGGAATGTTGTAATCTATGGCGGCGCGACGAATCTTATAGCCGTTGGTCAATTCGCGATGCGTGTGGTCCTTCGGGATGTTCACCACCAAATCGAACTGATGTTTCGAAATCATATCCATCACATTCAACGATGTGTCACCCTCGTCGGGCCAACCTACCACCGTTGCCTCAATGCCATGCTCCTCCAAGAATCGTTTTGTTCCCAATGTGGCATAGAGATGATAACCATGCTTATGCAACATTCTGCACGATTCAAGCAAGTCCACTTTCGACTTGGCATCGCCCGACGACACCATCACATTCTTCTCCGGAATGCTGTAACCCACCGATATCATGGAGGTGAGCAGTGCCTCGCTGAAATCATCACCCAGACAACCCACCTCACCCGTGGAGGACATATCGACACTCAGTACGGGGTCGGTGTTGTGGAGGCGCGAGAACGAGAACTGCGACGACTTCACTCCTATCCAATCGATGTCGAACACATTGGTGTCGGGTTTCTCATACGGTGCATCGAGCATGATGCGGGTGGCCGTCTCAATGAAGTTTCTCTTCAACACTTTCGACACGAACGGGAAACTGCGCGAGGCTCTCAGATTACACTCTATCACCTTCACATCGTTGTTCTTGGCCAGATACTGAATGTTGAACGGGCCGCTTATGTTCAGCTCTTTGGCAATCTGTCGGCTTATCTTCTTTATTCTTCTTGCGGTTTCGAAATAAATCTTCTGCGGCGGGAACACCAGTGTGGCGTCGCCCGAGTGAACACCCGCAAACTCAACATGCTCCGAGATGGCATACTCCACAATCTCTCCGTTCTTTGCCACAGCATCGAACTCTATCTCTTTGGCATTCTGCAAGAATTGCGAAATAACCACCGGATACTCTTTCGATACGTTGGCTGCAAGTTTGAGGAACGATTCGAGTTGCTCGTGGTTGTAGCAAACGTTCATCGCCGCACCCGAGAGTACATACGAAGGACGAACCAATACGGGGAAACCGACTTTGGCGACAAAGTCATCCACCTCGTCCATCGTGCTCAACTCCTTCCATGCCGGCTGGTCGATACCCAGCTGGTCCAACATGCTCGAGAATTTGTGACGATTCTCGGCCCTGTCGATGGAGAGAGGAGAGGTGCCCAATACGGGAATGTCCTGATGATGCAATCTCATCGCCAGATTGTTGGGAATCTGACCGCCCACCGATACGATTACTCCGCGAGGCATCTCCAAATCCAGAACATCCATCACGCGCTCAAACGACAACTCGTCGAAATAGAGTCTGTCGCACATGTCGTAGTCCGTCGATACCGTCTCGGGGTTGTAGTTCACCATGATTGATTTATAACCCAGTTTGCGTGCCGTCTGCACCGCATTCACCGAGCACCAGTCAAACTCCACCGAGCTTCCGATTCGGTAGGCTCCCGAGCCGAGAACAACCACCGCCTTCTCGTTCTTGCCGAACGGGATGTCGTGGTCCTGACCGTCGTAGGTCATATAGAGATAATTCGTAAGTTCCGGATGCTCCGAGGCTACCGTGTTGATTCTCTTTACGGTGGGCTGCACATTCGATTTCTTGCGCAACGTGCGCACACGCAGAATGTCTTTCTGCATGTTGTCCTGCGCATTCTCCACAAAGCGTGCTATCTGGAAGTCGGAGAAGCCCAAACGTTTGGCCTCCCACAATACCTCCGCAGGCAACTCCTCTATGCAGTCATACTTTTGCAGCACCAGCGAGTATTCATAAATGTTTTTGAGTCTTTCGAGGAACCACGGCGAAATCTTGGTCAGCTCAAAGAGTTTGTCAATCGAATAATCCTTCTTGAACGCCTCGGCTATTGCGAAGATTCTCAGGTCGGTCGGATTGGCCAACTCCTTGTCGAGGTCGTCGAACGTGATGTCCTCGTTGCCCACGAAGCCGTGCATTCCCTGACCTATCATGCGCAGACCCTTCTGGATAATCTCCTCAAACGATTTGCCGATGGACATGATTTCGCCCACCGATTTCATGCTCGAACCTATCTGGCGTTCCACTCCGGCAAATTTGCTCAAATCCCAGCGCGGTATCTTGCAAATCAGATAATCCAACTCCGGTGCCTTATAGGCCGAATTGGGGGTGTCCATCTCGCCAATCTGGTCGAGCGTGTAGCCCAGAGCCAATTTGGCTGCCACAAAGGCAAGAG
>JAZODY010000126.1:0-3254 GCA_045597245.1 Tidjanibacter sp. | reverse complement strand
ATGCGCCATTTCAAACATTAGTGGTGTGGATAACCGCTGTGTGAGGGCGATTGAGAATTATAAAATATGTAGAAGCGAAAAATAGAAGGAGGAACAGATGAAAGTATTGGTTGTCGGCAGTGGCGGCAGATGTCATGCGATAGTGGATGCGCTGAGCCGTTCGTCTAAGGTGACAAAGATATTCTGTGCAAAGGGCAATGCGGGTATAGCAGAGCAGGCCGAATGTGTGGATATTAAGGAGACTGATGTCGAGCGATTGAAGGCGTTTGCCATCGAAAACGGTGTGGACCTTACGGTCGTAGGTCCCGAAGCCGCATTGGC
Organism: Tidjanibacter sp.; assembly: GCA_045597245.1. Taxonomy (GTDB): domain Bacteria; phylum Bacteroidota; class Bacteroidia; order Bacteroidales; family Rikenellaceae; genus Tidjanibacter. The sequence continues at coordinate 2,933 of JAZODY010000126.1, read as the reverse complement.
GGTGGGTATTGTGGATGCGTTCAAGGAGGCAGGGTTGAAGATTTTCGGTCCCACGAAGAGCGCAGCCCGCATTGAAACGAGCAAGGAGTTTGCCAAGCAGTTGATGACCAAATACGATATTCCCACGGCGGGTTTTGAAACTTTTACCGATTACGACAAGGCGTTGGAGTATGTGAAAACCCACTCGTTGCCTGCGGTGTTGAAATATGACGGACTTGCGGCCGGAAAAGGTGTCGTTATTGCCGAAAGCATGGAGGAGGCCGAGGCGGCATTGAAAGATATGTTGCTCGACGCCAGATTCGGCGAGGGCAAGGTGGTGATAGAGGAGTATCTTACGGGTCCCGAGTTCTCGTTCATGTGTTTTGTGTCGGGCAGGGACGTGTATCCCATGGTGCTGGCACAGGACCACAAGAGAGCTTATGATGGCGACCAAGGTCCCAATACGGGCGGTATGGGTGCTTACACTCCGCTGCCGTTTATCACCGAGGAGGACGAGAAGTATGCTTATGAGAAGATTCTCTGCGCTACGGCGGACGCCATGGTGGAGGAGGGATGCCCCTTTACGGGTGTGCTGTATGGCGGCTTGATGAAGACGCCGAGTGGTGTGAAGGTCATCGAGTTCAATGCCCGATTCGGCGACCCCGAAACCGAGGTTGTGCTGCCGTGTTTGGAGAGCGATATATATGACATCTTCGATGCAGTGGCCGAGGGACGAAAGGTGGAGAACGTGAAGTGGTCGCGCAAGGCCGTAATAGGTGTCGTGTTGGCATCTAAGGGATACCCGGATGACTATGAGAAGGGCTGTGAGATTGGAGGATTGGAGAGTGTGGATGGCAGGATTTATCACATGGGTACGGCTTGCAAGGAGGGCAGGATTGTCACTGCGGGCGGCAGAGTGATGATTGTCGTGTGCATGGGCGACGACTTGAAAGCCGCTCAGGAGAAGGTGAATGCCGAGGTGGCAAAGGTGGAGTGTGAGAATCTGTTCTATCGAAAGGATATAGGCTCCAAAGCATTTTTGTAGAGACCGCAGAGACGGATGGGCGAAAGTCGAAGAGGAAGACGGGAATGGAGAGGAGAGAATAAACAAAAGGAAGAAACAATAGCGCAAATAGAATAATACTATGATAATCAGCGGAAAAGAGTTGGCAGCCGAACTCAAAGGCAAAATGGCTGAACAGGTGGCCGGATTCGAGGCGAAATACGGTCGAGTGCCTCATCTTGTGGTGATTTTGGTGGGCGAGGACCCGGGCAGTGTGTCGTATGTGACGGGTAAGGCAAAGGCTTCGGCCGAGGTGGGCATAAAGAACACCACCATCAAAAGGGAGGCGAGCATCAGCGAGGAGGAGTTGCTGGGCATCATCGACGAGTTGAACAACGACGAGGGCGTGGACGGAATATTGGTGCAGTTGCCGTTGCCCAAGCATATCGATTCCGACAAGGTGATAGCCGCCATTCGTTACGATAAGGACGTGGATGGATTCCATCCTGCCAATACGGCTGCTTTATGGCTGAAACAACCCTGCGTGAAACCTTGTACCCCGAAGGGTATAATCGAGTTGTTGAAGAAGGCCGAGGTGGAAATCAGCGGCAAGAATGCCGTTGTTATCGGCAGAAGCAACATCGTGGGCCTGCCGGTGGCAAAGTTGCTGTTGGATGAGAACGCAACGGTGACGGTGGCTCACAGCCGCACGAAGAATCTGGGTGAAGTGACCTCCAAAGCCGATATATTGATTGTGGCCATCGGTCGTCCCATGTTTGTCAAAGGAGACATGGTGAAGGAGGGTGCGGTGGTTATCGACGTGGGTGTGAATCGCAATCCCGAGACGGGCAAATTGTGTGGCGATGTCGATTTCGCCGCTTGCGAACCTAAGGCGTCGGTCATCACACCGGTACCGGGCGGAGTAGGCCCCATGACCATCTGCTGTCTGATGCAGAACACGATAGAGTGTTTCTTGAATAAAATGAATAACAAATAATAAAAATACGTAAAGGTTAGAGAGTTATGATTGAACGTTACAGCCGTCCGCAGATGAGAAAGGTGTGGACAGAGGAAAATAAGTTTAATGCCTATCTGAAAGTGGAGTTGTTCTCGTGCGAGGCATGGAGCGAATTGGGCGTGATTCCCAAGGAGGATATTGCAACGCTTTGGGAGAAGGCGTCGTTCAATATCGACCGCATTAACGAGATAGAGTTGCAGACACGTCACGATGTTGTTGCTTTCACGCGTGCCGTCAGCGAGACGTTGGGCGAGGAGCGCAAGTGGGTGCACTACGGACTTACGAGCACCGATGTTGTCGATACGGCCAACGGCTATCTTATGAAACAAGCCAACGAGATTCTGCGCAAGGACATCGCGGAGTTTCTCGATGTGTTGAAGGCTCAGGCTGTTAGATATAAAAGTACACCCTGCATCGGCAGGACGCACGGTATTCATGCCGACATCACTTGTTTCGGACTGAAATGGGTTTTGTGGTATGAGGAGATGAAACGCAACATGCAGCGTTTCGAGGAGGCGGCCAGAGGAATCGAAGTGGGTAAGATGAGCGGAGCCGTGGGTAACTTCGCAAATATCCCGCCCGCGATTCAGGACTATGTGTGCGACAAGTTGGGTATCGACAGCGCCAATGTATCCACACAGGTCATTCAGCGCGACAGACATGCCTATTATATGGCCACTCTGGCTGTTATTGCCGCCACTTTGGAACAGATGGCCTTTGAGGTGAGAAACCTGCAACGCACTGAGGTGGGTGAGGTTGAAGAGGCGTTCGGCAAGGGGCAGAAGGGTTCGAGTGCAATGCCCCACAAGCGTAACCCCATCAGCAGCGAGAATATATGCGGTTGTGCCCGCGTCATGAGAGGCTATATGGTCACTTCATTTGAGAATGTCGCTTTGTGGCACGAGAGAGATATTTCTCACTCATCCACGGAGC
>JAZODY010000125.1:0-4010 GCA_045597245.1 Tidjanibacter sp. | reverse complement strand
TGCGCATCTACATGACCGACATTCCGGCCGAGAACCGTATCCCCACCCTGTTGAGCGACCGCATGTATCGCCTCTCGTTAGTGTGGCAGAATGTCGGTCACAACCAGCCGCCCCACACGAGCTACGACATGAATACCAAATTTCCCAAAACCGAATAAACTAAATATCATCAAATTATGAAAAAACTCCTTTTAACTTTGACCACACTGCTCGGCACACTGCTGACAGTGGCCGCCCCCATCGAATTGCGATGGGTGGACAAGGTGCCGACCTACACGTCGGGCCAGAGTTGGGGCGTACCTTTCGCCAAAGGCGAGATTGACGACTCCTACACCTTCACCCTCAGCGATGCTCAGGGATTACCGATTCCCACACAATCGTGGGTCATGGCCCGTCACAACGACGGCTCGGTGAAATGGATGGGTTTCTATGCCTCCATCGCACCCGAACAGAGCAACGGTCTGCAACTGACCGCTTTCAATGGAGCAAACAAGATGCGTCCTGCCCCCAACCTGCTCAAAGAACAGAATGACAACGAGTTGGTGTTGAACAACGGTCTGTTTGAAATTTCGTTCTCGAAATCGGGCAGTTCGCTGGTCAGCAAAATAGAGATTGACGGCAAGACGGTGGCCGCCGACGGCCGACTCATCTGCCGCCTCGAAGACCGCTCCGACAGTGAAAACAACATACTCCGCTACCACGATTTCGCCAGCAAAATCAACAGCGTGGAGCTCGAACGCGACGGCAACGTGGCCGCAGTGGTGAAGGTGGAGGGAATGCACAAAGCCATTGACGGCGACCGCGAGTGGTTGCCTTTCACGGTTAGATTCTATGTATTCCGCGACAGTCCAGCCATACGCATGGTCCACTCGTTCATCTTTGACGGCGACCAGTATACCGATTATATAAAGGGGCTCGGTGTTGAGTTCAGCCTGCCTTTCAGAGAGGAACTTCACAACCGCCACGTGCGCTTTGCCGGTGCCGACGACGGCATCTGGGGCGAACCCGTTCTTCCGTTCATCGCCCAGCGTCGCGTGATGATTCCGGGCGAATTTCGCGACCTGCATGCCGAGCAGACCAGAGGCGAGCGCATACCCAACTACGCAGAACTGAACACCAGTTCGCAAACTCTGCTCGACAATTGGGCAAAGTGGAACGATTATAAACTCGTACAAAGCACCTCCGACGGATTCACCATCCAGAAACGCACCGGTTCGCACAGCACATGGCTCGGAACGGCCGGCGGCGACCGTGCACGCGGCATGGTGGTGGCAGGTGACGTATCGGGCGGACTGGGCATATCGCTCAAAAACTTCTGGCAGTCGTTCCCCGCAGAGCTGAACGCCAGCGACATGCGCGAAGAGGAGGGCAAAATTACCGTATGGATGTGGAGCCCGAGTGCCGACGCCATGGACCTGCGTCACTACGACATCGAGGGACACGACCTCAACGCCTCTTATGAGGACTATGTGGAGGGTTACTCCACCCCCTACGGAGTGGCACGCACCAGCGAATTGACTCTCTTCCCGTTTGGCGAGATGCCCTCTCGCGAGGAGATAAGCAACTTGGCCGATACGGGTCAGGACATCACACAGTTGATGGTTACGCCTGAATATCTACACGACAAGGGAGCCTTCGGCGTATGGTCGCTGCCCGCCAAAGACGGCAACGACACCCGCCAATTCATCGAGAAGGAGATAGACGCTCTCTTGAAGTTCTATGAAGATGCAGTTGAGACCCAGCGTTGGTACGGATTCTGGAACTTCGGTGATATAATGCACTCTTACGATATCAGTCGCCACACTTGGAATTACGATGCCGGCGGTCGCGCATGGCACAACACCGAGTTGGCTCCCGACCTGTGGTTGTGGTACGGATTTGTTCGCTCGGGCCGCGCCGACTTCTATCGCATGGCCTCCAACATGACCCGCCACACCTCCGAGGTGGATGCCTACCATATCGGCCCAATGAAGGGACTCGGCTCGCGTCACAACGTATCCCACTGGGGTTGCGGTGCGAAAGAGGCCCGTATCGGTCAGGCATGGTGGAAACGCTTCTTCTACTATCTGACAACCGACGACCGCGTGGGTGACCTGATGAGTGCCACCGTCACGGCCGACTACTCCATCTTGGATTTCGACCCGCTGTTACGCGCACAGCCGCGCTCGCAGTTCCCCACCCAGCAACCGACACGTCTGCGTTGGGGTCCCGACTGGATTGCCCTCGTGGGCAACTGGTACACCGAGTGGGAGCGCACGGGTGAGCAGAAGTGGCTCGACAAGATAATCGCGGGAATGGACTCGCTCTCCGACCTGCCCAACGGTCTCTTCACCGGCAAAGGCCCCTACGGTTATAATCCGGATACAGGTGTTCTGACCTATGAGGGAGAACGCGACTGGATAACCAACTCCAACCACCTCGCCAACCTGATGGGCGGATTCGAGGTAATGATGGAGGTATTCGACGGCGTGGGCCACAAGAAATTCAACAAGACCTTCGTGGAGTATGCAAGTTGGTATGGCGTACCCAAAGACGACCCCGTACGCAACCTGCCGAAGAACAAGAAGTTCAAGAACCACTACGGCTCATGGAACATACAGCGTCTGACCGCCTTTGCAGCAAGCCAGACCGGCGACGAACACTTGGAGGAGGTGGCTATCCGTCGTTTCCTCTCCACCATACTCACCCCCAATGGCGAGTTGATGGGCAAGGTGAATGCCAAGCAGATAGAGGGTCCGGCAGTGCTCGTTCCGATGCAGGAAGACGTAATGGTCAGCAGTAACGATGCAGCGCAGTGGAACCTCGAAGCAATCATCTTGCAAGAGTTCCTCGGCGACAAGATTCCCGCCATAAAGGACCTGAAACAATATGCTCCCGCCCCAAGAAGATAGTCACCTGACATCGGGATACCGACAGACACATCAATAACAAAAGCGGGCCGCTCTGATGAGCGGCCCGCTTTTGTTATGCATTGGCGGCGATTTAACGAGAATTACACTTGTTCGGCATATCGCCTGATGGTAGCCCGCAACACACGCTTACGAAGTTTGAAGGAAACGGTTGCCGGTGCGAGATTAATATGCCGGCAGGTTTCTGGCTGTGAGGAAGATGGCGTGTCGGCGGAAAGACAATGGGTAATGGACAACAGGAAGGCAGCGACATGGCAACACATTGCCGAGGCCCGTCCGAGAAGGGGCGGATTGATACAGAGTTAAAAAAGGGGTCGGTCGCAAATATTTGCGACCGACCCGTAATGTTGTTTCGTTGCCACTGAGGTTATGCGACAGAGATTTATTTCCGCGTCCAATCTCCCAATCGTTCTGATGCCCAATCGCGCATCGTGTAATCAGAAAATAATGCAACGGTCATATTCTCACACTCTCCATCACTCAAACATCCAGTTCCAACAAACAATCTGCTATTTGAAAATTTCGATGTCGTCGGCGGAGGCAATCTTAGCGTCCTCAACACCCTCAAACTCCTTAACCTCGAAGTCCTTCACGCCTTTGAGCACGAAGTAGGGTGCATCGGCAGACTTGTCCACCTTCATATCTTGGAACTTAACGTCCTCAACATCCATGAGAACGATAACCGGACGCTTGTCCTCCTCGATGGTTTCAAACTCCACCTTGTCGATGGTCACGTTCTTGGCATGGCTGATGAACAGACCGTAAGCGGGCAGGATACCGTGCGACGAAGGCTCGGGATAACCATTTTCCATCTGAGGAACATCATACGGGTCGCGGTCCACCTGAGGAGCAGCCGCCTGCTGAGGTCTTGCCTGCGGAGGCAACTGACCGCTGTTGGGGTCCACCTGCGGACGCTGACCACCCTGTACCTGAGGTCTTCTTGCGGGGGTACCGTTTGCCGACGAGTTTGTACGGGTGAAGAAGCTGTTGGCGCCTCTCTGCTTAACCACATCTTCCATGCTCAAACCACCCTTGTACTGGATGTAGATGTTGCTCAACGTAACATCCTCAATCGGATGACCGTTGATAAAGTCGGATCGT
>JAZODY010000124.1:0-4420 GCA_045597245.1 Tidjanibacter sp. | reverse complement strand
GGTGTTGATTCGCTGGCCATCTCGATTGGTACTTCTCACGGTGCCAACAAGTTCAAACCCGAGCAGTGCACCCGTAATGCCGACGGTATTCTGGTTCCGCCCCCCTTGCGTTTCGACATTCTGAAAGAGATTGAGAAACGTATCCCTGGCTTCCCCATCGTGCTTCACGGCTCGTCGTCGGTTCCGCAGGATATGGTTGCCATCATCAACGCTAACGGCGGTGCGTTGAAAGACGCAGTGGGTATTCCCGAGGAGCAGTTGCGCGAGGCTGCCAAGAGTGCCGTATGTAAGATTAACATCGACAGCGACGGCCGTCTGGCCATGACTGCCGCCGTGCGCGAGGTGTTCGCCACCAAGCCCGCAGAGTTCGACCCGAGAAAGTACCTCGGTCCGGCTCGCGAGTGGCTCAAAAATCTCTATATGCACAAGTGCAAAGAGGTTCTGGGCTCGGCCGGTAAGGCAGAGTAAGTTGTCGGAACACAACAATAAAAAAGGAGCGACCTCCCCGCACAGGGAGGTCGCTCCTTTTTTGTCGGCATATTTGTGGATGTTTGTTTCCGAGGGTGGCGAAATGTTGGGTGTGTCAGTAGGAGAAAGACTGGGTCTGATTCTTTCTGAATCGTTCCTCCACTATGCGCCAGTCGGTTTTGCGCCACATGGCCTCCACTCCGTCGGCCCGTCGGTTGCGATGGTCGATGTAGTAGGCGTGCTCCCACACATCCACACACATCAGCGGCGTGTAGCCCTCCGTTAGCGGGTTGGCCGCATTGGTGGTGGGGAGTATGAGCAGGTGGCGGTTGGAGTCTTTCACGAGCCACACCCAGCCCGAGCCGAAGAGTTTGGCTGCCGCCTCAAAGAAACGCTCCTTCATCTTCTTGAACGACTCGAAGTCGCGGTTTACCGCCTCGCCCAGAATGCCCGTCGGCACTGTCTTGGGGTTGGGCGAGAGGGTGGTGAAGAGGAAGGTGTGGTTCCACACCTGCGCCCCGTTGTTGAATATGGGACCGTCGGCATAGCGGATGATGTCCTCCAACGAGGCTCCCTCATATTTGCTCCCGCCAATCAGCGAGTTGAGATTGTCCACGTAGGCTTTCAGGTGTTTGTTGTAGTGGAAGTCCATGCTCTCTTGACTGATTTGAGGTGCGAGGTCGCCGAGTTGGTAGGGGAGTGTAGGCATTTGGAAGGTGACGAGTGTTGTTGTCATGGCTGAGAGTTTTTATATATTATTAATGTGTAATATGGTTGCTGCCGAATATCTCTCCTCCTACACAACTTCCATACCACAGCCGCCCGCCTACGGCATGAGATACTGAGCCCTCAGGGCACTCAGCCGCTTGGCCGTTGTGTGCAGCATCTCGATGAGAGGGCGCGTCTCGGACCGCTTCCGCCCCGAGGCGGCGAGGTTGAGATGGGCATCGGTGATGAGCGACTCCGCGAGTGCGGCTATCGACCTTTTGTCGCCGAAAGAGGAGAAGTTGTCGAGCAGGAATCGGGCGTAACGCTCTTGCTCGCGGGCCTTTGAGAAGAGATTTCGGGTCTGTTTAATCTCTTCGTAGTGGGCGTGGCACATCTCGGTGAGGGTTGTTCCGTAGACTTTCACCCGGCCGTTGCTGGCCGAGGCCGCCAGACGGAAATATTGAAATTCGGTGTTGTCGGATTGATTTTCGACGGGGGTGTTGATAAGATTTGTTTTCATGACTGATGATTTTTTTTGATTACAGAAATTTTGTTTGCTTGTTTTTTTCGGGGACAACGCTTGGTGTCACCCTGCGAATCGGCCGCCGACGGCATGCGAAGGGGAGAGAATGCTGCCTCTCATGCCGTTTTGCCACTTGCGGCCGACTCAAAATAGATGGCTCAAAAACGTCAAAGAATACCTCTTCGCCCGAGACGCTGTGTCCTGAGCGAGGCTGTCGTTTTTGAGCATGTGCTGTAATCAATCCCGCATTTTCGGTTTGCGGGTGGCGCGGACCTCCTCGCGGAGTAGTCATGTGTCCTCCTGCGCCTTGATTGTCATCATTGTTTTAGGTCTTGCTCTTGGCGGAGAGATACAAGACACAAACGTTGCCGATGCCTTCTGCACCTGCAATGTCGGTTTTTACTCTGATGATTTTAAGATTTGTTTCTTTCGGACAGGTCCTTCTTCGGACCTTTTGCGTGGCAAAGATAGCGATTTTTTTCGAAGTTCCGCTGCCTGCCTCGCTTTTTTTTCTTGTTCGGCGGTCCGGTCGTCGTACTTTCGCGGAGCCTTTCTCGGTCGATTGAGAGCGGCTGTTCGTTTTTTTGTTTTTTTGGTGGGCACGCTCTGCGGGTCACACTCTCGTCGGGTTATGCTGTTGGAAATCCCGCCTTTCGGGTCTCTCTCGGGGCACGTCGCACCTTTCGGGTTTGACTCTTGGACCTCCGTTTTCGACGGTTCTCCATCAACAGTTGAACTTACAAGCCCCCCCCTCTGTTTAAAAATATTTGCCGCCCCAGAGGGCCTTCATGCGACGCTCTATCTCGGCCTCTTTGGTGTTGCCGTTGTCGGGCCGGTAGAACGTTTTGCCCTCCAATCCTTCGGGCATGAACTCTATGGGGGCGAAGTGACCTTCGTAGTCGTGGGCATATTTATAGCCCTCGCCGTAACCCATATTCTGCATGAGCGGAGTGACGGCATTGCGTATGTTGAGCGGTACGGGACGGTTGTTGGTGTCGCGATTCACAAAGGCAAGCGCCTCGTTTATGGCCTTGTATGCCGAGTTGCTCTTGGGGCTGGTGGCCAGATAGATGGTGGCTTCGGCCAGCGGGATGCGCGCCTCGGGCATGCCAATCTTGTTCACTATGTCGAAACAGGCGTTGGCCATCAGCAGGGCGTTGGGGTTGGCCAGCCCTATGTCTTCGGCCGCCAGAATGCACAGACGACGCGCTATGAACTTGGGGTCTTCGCTGCCGGCCAGCATGCGCGCCAGATAGTAGACGGCCGCATTGGGGTCGCTGCCTCGCACACTCTTTATGAAGGCCGAGATGGTGTCGTAGTGCTGCTCGCCGTTTTTGTCGTAGAGGGCAATGTTCTGTTGCAGGCAGTCGGTTACCATTTGGTCGTCAATCTCCATGTCGCCCTCGCGGGTGCTTGTCACGATGTCTATGATGTTGAGCAGTTTGCGTGCATCGCCTCCCGAAAAGCGGAACAATGCCTCGGTCTGCCTGAATACTATCTTTCGCTCTTTGAGCAGCGTGTCCTGCGTGAGTGCCCTTTCGAGCAGTTCGGCAAGTCGGGCATCGTCCATCGCTTTGAGCGTATAGACCTGACAGCGCGACAGCAACGGCGATATCACCTCAAACGAGGGGTTCTCTGTCGTCGCTCCTATGAGGGTCACCACGCCCTGCTCCACCGCTCCGAGCAGCGAGTCCTGCTGGCTCTTGTTGAAACGATGAATCTCGTCGATGAACAGAAATGGCGACGGCGTGTTGAAGAAGCTCTGTTTTTTGGCCGTCTCAATCACCTCTCTCACCTCCTTCACTCCCGACGTTACGGCCGAGAGGACGAACATCTTGCGGTCCAGTACATTGGCGATGAGCCTTGCCAGACTTGTCTTGCCCACCCCGGGCGGGCCCCAGAGGATGAACGAGGGGACGTTGCCCGTCTCTATGAAACGCTGGAACACACCGCCCTTGCCGACCAGATGTTCCTGCCCGATGTATTCATCCAGATTGCGCGGCCTGAGTCTTTCGGCCAAAGGTCTGTTCGATTGCATTGTTTTTAATTCGTTAGTCGGTGAGCGGTGTCTTGCGACAACCGAACAAAGGTAGAAAAATTAAAGCAGACTTAAAAGAGAATCTCTTATTAAGTCTGCTTTATGGCGCCAGGTCATGCCTGCCCGTTACAAATCCTCCCCGTTGGCCTGATTGTATAAGTTGTCGTAATACATCACTATTCTATATCGTCCATATTCTTCCTTTATCATGAACCAGACACTTTTGTTCATTGCAGAGTCGATGTAATCGTTTGAACTCTCAACTGTTTCTGTTAATTTCAGAGCAAAGGATTGGCGTATTTGATTTATCTCCTCTTGCTCCTTTTTTGTCGGATTTGCTAATTGTTCTTGGGTAAATTTCTGTTCCAACAAATCAATAAGTTCTTGCATGAGTTGTGACGCATCCTTTGGGCTTTGTGGCTGTATTATGTTTTGCGTTTGAGAATATTCTGGTTCTTGTGAAAAATCTGCTTCATATCTTTTTTTGTTGATAAGCATTTCATAAGAAATATCCTCGCCTTCCGGTATGGTGAAATCATCAAGTGGGATGTATCTCGGATTGTTTTCAAACTGACGACAAAGATTATTGAATCTTATCCTTATTGCAGTTTCATCAACGAAATTCTTGTCAATCACAACTATGCGATATACCTTGTTGTTGTTTGTAACGACACCGATTTGTA
>JAZODY010000123.1:0-10788 GCA_045597245.1 Tidjanibacter sp. | reverse complement strand
TTCTGGTGGGCGACTCGGCCGCCAACGTGATGGCCGGCTACGAGACAACGCTCCCCATCACCCTCAACGACATGATATATCACGCCAAATCGGTCACCCGCGCCGCAAAACGCGCCCTCGTGGTGGTGGACCTCCCCTTCGGCACCTACCAGAGCGACCCCATAGAGGCACTTCACTCGGCGGTGAGAATCATGAAGGAGTCGGAGGCCGACGCCATCAAGATGGAGGGCGGAGAGGAGATTCTCGACAGCGTGAAGAATCTGCTCAGCGCCGGAATCCCCGTAATGGGTCACTTGGGCCTCACACCCCAATCGATACACAAGTTCGGCACCTACAACATCCGCGCAAAGGAGCAGGCCGAGGCGGAGAAACTCATTCGCGACGCCCATCTGCTCGAAGAGGCAGGGTGCTTTGCGATAGTGCTCGAAAAGATTCCCTCGCAGCTGGCCCAGCGCGTGGCATCAGAGCTGACCATCCCCATCATAGGCATAGGAGCCGGACCGGTGGACGGACAGGTGTTGGTGGTGCACGACATGCTGGGAATCAACAGCGACTTCTCGCCCCGCTTCCTGCGCCGCTATGCCGACTTGGGCAACATCATGACCGAGGCGTTCAAGCACTACATAGAGGATGTGAAGAGCGGCAGTTTCCCCAACGAGGAGGAGCGTTACTGACAACCGGCCCAAAGGAAAAAAGGAACAATCATTGCAAAACAAACAATAAACACAGAGATGAAAAAAATCATAATCTTAGCCCTTTCCACTATCATGATTAGTTGTGCAGGCGACAAAAGTGCCGAGGTGCCGGCCATAGACCGCGCCAACATGGATGAGACAACGGCAGTGAACGAGGATTTCTATCGTTACGCCAACGGCGGTTGGATGAAAAACAACCCCATAAAACCCGAATACTCGCGCTACGGTGCATTCGAGATGCTGGCCGAACAGAACGAGATTCGTCTGAAAGAGCTCTTCAACGGACTTGTGGAGCAGGAGAACACTACCGGCAGCGTGGCCCAGAAGATTTCGGACCTCTACGCTCTCGGACTCGACAGCGCACGCCTCAACAACGATGGTGCCGCACCGCTCGCCGAGGGTCTGGCCGCCATTGAGGCCGCAACGGAGAAGAGCGACATCTCCCGTCTGGCAGGCGACATGCACGGCAGCATGGGTTCGCCCCTCTTCTCGCTCTATGTGGATGCCGACCTGATGAATTCGTCGATGAACATCCTCTACGTAAATCAGGGCGGACTCGGCATCGGCGACCGCGACTACTATCTCGACGCCGAGAACGAGGCCATCCGCGAGGCCTACAAGAGCTATGTGGAGCGTCTGTTCCTCTTGGCAGGCTATGACGAAGAGCGTGCCGCGAGAGCCGTAAAATCGGTGATGGCGATTGAGACCGCCATAGCCGAGGCGTCGCTCTCGAACGTGGAACTGCGCGACACCAGACGCAACTACAACATGTTCTCCATGGAGGAGGCGGCAAAACGTTACGACAACATTGATTGGGCCCTCTTTGCCGAGGCAGCCGGATTCGCACTGCCCGAGCAGATTAACATAGGCCAGCCCGAGACGATGGACGCAGTGAACGCACTGGTGGGCAGGAGCGGCATGGATGCCCTGAAAGACTACTTGGCATTCAACTACATCGACAGCCGCGCCTCGTTGCTGAGCGACGAGTTCTACAACGCCTCGTTCGACTTTTACAGCAAGGCCATCTCGGGTGTGGAGGAGCAGCGTCCCCGCTGGAAACGTGCGCTGGCCGTGACCAACGGCATCCTGTCGGAGGCTGTGGGCGAGCTCTATGTGGCCAAATATTTCCCCGCCGAGAACAAGGAGAAGATGCTCACGCTGGTGGGTAATCTGCAAACGGCTCTGGGCGAGCACATCGACGCCTTGGAGTGGATGAGCGACGTCACCAAAGCAAAGGCACGCGAGAAGCTGTCCACATTCTATGTGAAGATTGGTTATCCCGACAAGTGGAAAGACTACTCGTCGCTCGACATCGACCCCGCGCTCTCCTATGCCGAGAACATCGAGCGCGCACAGCGTTGGGCTTCGGCCGAGCAGCTAGCCGAGATTGGCAAACCGGTGGACAGAGAGAAGTGGCACATGAGCCCACAGACGGTGAACGCCTACTACAACCCCACCACCAACGAGATATGTTTCCCCGCCGCCATTCTGCAACCGCCCTTCTTCAACCCCGCGGCAGACGACGCCGTGAATTACGGAGCCATAGGTGTGGTGATAGGACACGAGATGACACACGGTTTCGACGACCAGGGCCGTCAGTTCGACAAGGAGGGCAACCTCACCGACTGGTGGACCGCCGAGGATGCCGAGGCATTCAACGCCTTGTCGGCCATATTGGTGGAGCAGTTCAACAAGGTGGAGGTGATGGAGGGTCTTAATGCCGACGGCGCCCTCACGCTGGGCGAGAACATAGCCGACCAAGGAGGTCTGCGCGTGGCCTACACCGCCATGAAGAATGCCCAGAACGGTCTGGAACCCGAGCCCATCGACGGTCTTACGGCCGACCAGCGTTTCTATCTGGGTTACGCCGCAGTGTGGGCACAGAACATCCGCCCCGAGGAGATTGCACGTCGCACCAAGATGGATGTCCACTCGTTGGGCGAGTGGCGCGTAAATGCCACCCTGCGCAACATCGACACCTTCCACAAGGCATTCGGCATAACCGACGGCGCCATGTATCTGCCCGAAAACGAGCGCGTCATCATCTGGTAGACGCAAAGCGCCTTTATTATCGGGAGCACAGCGCGACAGGAGGATTCATGGCTGGCCGAGGCAGGCAGCAAACAAGCCGCCAAAACCGTCCCCTCAAATCAGACACAACTCCCCGACCGAATAACAACAAATCGAAGGCCGGTCGTTACTGTTTCTGAATCAGTTCCACGCTGCGACGGATGAAACCCGTAAGCTGTTCACCCTTCAACATGCCGTTAGAGAGCAGGGCAAGGTCCACAAGTTGTCTGACCAGATTGTTCTGCGAGCCAATCTCTTTGAGACGGTTGGTGCGCTGCAACTTCAACTCGGCCACCTTGCGCATCAGGTCGTCGCGCTCCTTCTTCTCCTCGGCCGAGAGTTCGTCCTCCTTCTTCTCCTTGATGAGGGTCAGCAGATTATTCTGCTGCGACTGGGCACTGTCAATCTTCTTGTTGATGCTTTCGAGCTTGTCGCCATACTCGCGCTCCACATCGCCCAGAATCTCAGCCACCAGCGGATGATTGGCATTGACGGCAATGGTGTAGTTGTCGGGCATCTGGGCATAGAACTGGCTCATGCCGCCTCCGCTCACCATAGCCATCTCTTTCATGCGACGCATATACTCGTCCTGAGTGATTGTGACGGGAGTGGCGGTTGCCTCCATAGGTTCGAACGAGATGGTGAAATTAATCTTCTCGTCGGTGGGCAGCTGACTCTCGAAAACGGGACGCAGCAACTCCTGCTGGCGAGAACTCAGTGCGTTCATCATGGGGGCCTCTTTGCGGATGAGCTTATCGACCACATTGGCATCCACTCGCTCGAAAGCGGTCTGCTTGTTCTTGTTCTCGAACCAATTGATGAAGTGGCTGTCGAGCGGACCGTTCATCACCAACACATCGTAACCTTTGGCTTTGGCAGCCTCGACGAAACTGTGTCGGCCCTCCACATCCTCGGCGTAGAGATAGACCAGATTGCCGTCCTTGTCGGTCTGGTTCTCCTTGATGAGTTCGCGATACTCGTCGAAGGTGAAGTATTTGCCCTCGGTGTTCTTGAAGAGCATGAACTTCTCGGCCTTCTCGGCAAACTTCTCGTCGGTGACGATGCCGTACTCGATGAATATTTTCAGGTCGTCCCACTTGCTCTCAAACTCGGGACGCATGGTATTGAACAACTCCTGCAAACGGTCGGCCACCTTACGGGTGATGTAGCCCGAGATTTTCTTCACATTGCCATCGCTCTGCAAGTAGCTGCGCGACACGTTGAGCGGGATGTCGGGCGAGTCAATCACACCATGCAGCAGGGTGAGGAACTCGGGCACGATACCCTCCACCGAGTCGGTGACGAAGACCTGATTGCTGTAAAGCTGTATGCGGTTCTTCTGCATCTCGAAGTTGTTGCGGATGCGGGGGAAGTAGAGGATACCGGTGAGGTTGAACGGATAGTCGATGTTGAGATGGATGTAGAAGAGCGGGTCTTCACTCATGGGATAGAGTTCGCGATAGAACTCCTTGTACTGCTCCTCGGTGATGTCGCCGGGCTTGCGGACCCAGAGCGGATTGACATCATTGACCACATTGTCCTTCTCGGTATCGACATACTTGCCCTCTTTCCACTCCTTCACCTTGCCGCAGACGATGGGTATGGGCAGGAAACGGCAATACTTTTTGAGCATCTCCTCGATGCGGCCCTCCTCGGCAAACTCCAAGCACTCCTCGCTCAGATGGAGCACGATGTCGCTGCCGCGATGGTGTTTCTCGGCACACTCCGAGAGCGTGTATTCGGGAGTGCCGTCGCACGACCAGCACACCGAAGGCTCCTCCTCGCGATGGGACTGGGTGAAAATCTCCACCTTGTCGGCCACCATGAAGGCCGAGTAGAAGCCCAATCCGAAGTGACCGATGACGGTCTGGTTCTTATATTTCTCCATAAACTCCTCGGCACTCGAAAAGGCAATCTGGTTGATGTAGCGGTCCACCTCCTCGGCGCTCATTCCTATTCCGCGGTCGGAGATGGTGAGCGTACGGGCCTCCTTGTCGGCCGTCACCCTGATACTCAGGTCGCCCAACTCGCCCTTATATTCGCCTTTGGATGTATAGGCCTTCAATTTCTGGGTGGCATCGACGGCGTTTGAGATGAGTTCGCGCAGGAAAATCTCGTGGTCCGAATAGAGAAATTTCTTGATTACGGGGAAAATGTTTTCAGTAGTTACCCCAATTTTTCCGTTCTGCATAATCGTTTCTTATTTTTCGTGTTATGATACTTGTCGTTTTGTTACACGAAGAATCAATTAGTGTGCCACCTCATCCGTTGTGCCAAATTGGCATGATGTGCGGAACGGGATGGCAGAAAAACGGTTTACATGACAGATTATTTCGCGACATCGCGCCTCAGAGAGCGATGTCCGGTGCGGCATCGGGCGCGGCGAAGATTGCGGGGCATTGTCACATGACGACGACACCAAAAACATCGGCGGTCGCCCTCTCACACAGAGTGCGGCCGGTAAAACACAGAGAACCGGATTTATCCGTTAAGCCTTGCCATTCCCTCGTTCATCTTCTCGACAAACCACTCGGGAGCACGCACAAGGCGTCGGGTGGCGGCATCGACATAGACCAACACCACGCGGCCCGTATTGACCTTCACTCCCTCCTGATTGAATATCTCATGCTCGAAGACGGCCTTGAAACCGGCCGACTCCACCAGCATGGTGCGGATGGTCAGCAGGTCGTCGTAGCGGGCGGGCGACACAAACACCGAACTTATCTCCCTCACCGGCATCATCACCCCCTGCTCCTCCAAGCCCTTGTAGGTGAGTCCGCACTCGCGCAACATCTCGGTGCGGGCATATTCATAATAGACGGCATAGTTGCTGTGGTGCACAACCCCCATGTTGTCGGTCTCCTTGTATCTCACTCTCAGCTCACACTCATGAACAAACATATCTCTCACTCCTGTTTTATTTGACACTTCATCTCGGTGGCGCATCCGCTCGGGCACCGCGTCACATCTCGGTCCTCGCCCAATCTGCCCGCCCCGAACTTTTCACTCGTCCCTCTCCCTTCTCGCGCGGGCAACGAACTCCACAATCGTGCGGCCGTCCCTTACGCCCTCCACTCTCATCTCGCCCCTCTCAATCAGCGCCACCGTCGGCTCTCCGTCGGCCAGCACCTCATAACGTCCGTCGGGCGGCAGCAGTTTGTCGTGCTCGCTCCACATCGCCCTGCCCTGCTCCACATCCGTCACCATCATGTAGGGACGACTCAGCAGCTCGGCGGCAATCTCCACCTCACCGCTCTCCACCGCCTTGCGCACCTCGGTGGACGACACCTTACGGTCACCCGCCTGACAGCGCTCTACCTTCATGACCTCAAATCCGTAGCGACCGCTCAGACGCCCCAGCACATCGGCACCCGACTCTCGGTCGTGACCGAAACGGTGGTTGTAGCCCACAACGGCGGCCTTCATCCCCACCTTGCCCACCAGATACTCTCCGATGAACTCCTCCGACGAGATGCGGCTGAACTCCTCATCGAACGGGATGACGATGAGGTGGTCCACCCCCGCCTCTTCGAGCAACATGGCCTTCTCCTCCACCGAGTTGAGCAGTGCCACCGGACCGCGCCCCAACACCTGACGAGGATGGGGAGCAAAGGTCATCACCACACTCTCGCCCTCCAAACGGCGGGCCTGACCGATGAGCAGCGACAGCAATCTGCGATGGCCGCAGTGCACACCGTCGTAGGAGCCCACCGTAACCACCGCATTGCGAAAACGCGGCAGATTGTCGAATCCGTAATATATCTTCATCTTTTCCCTCCTCTCCATTGCATTTGTCCCGCTACTCGGCCTGCTCCGTCCCGCCCTCCTTCACGAAGTAGGCCACCTTTTCGAGCAGTGTGGTGATGTCGTAGTTCTCCACCACGATACCCAACGGGAAGTTCAACGGTTTGGAGGTAAAGTTCAGCACCCCCTTTATGCCCGCATTCACGATGGGCACCACCATGCTCTCGGCCACGCGGGTGGGACACGAGAGGATGACGATGTTGATGTCGTGGTCGCTGACGGCACTCTCAAAGTCGGCCATGTCGAAACAAGGAATGTCGTCGATGGTCGTCCCCACCTTTTCGGCATCCACATCGAACGAGGCCACGATACGCAGTTTCAACCCCTTGCCGTTGAAATACTTGGTGATTGCCTGCCCCAGATGGCCCATACCAATCACCCCTATATTCATGGAGGAAGAACTGTCGAGAATGGAGCTGATGAACTCTATGAGCACATCCACATCATACCCCTTCTTGGTGTCGCTCGAAAAGCCGATGAGCATAAGGTCGCGCCTTACCTGCACCGCGGTGATGCCGTGCATGCCCGCCAACACATGCGAGAAGATGTGTTTGATGCCCTGTTTGTGGCAGCGAATCAGCGTTCTGCGATACTCGCTCAGTCGCTCGATGGTCTTTTCGGGAATATTGTTCGAGATGCTGGACATAAAATAAACCGTTTTGAATTTTCGCAAAGATACAAAAATGGATTAACTTTGCGAAAAATCAGACACAGGATGATAAAAGGAGCAATATTCGACATGGACGGAGTGTTGGTGGACAACGGCGCGGTACACTTCGAGGCATTCAAACAGTTCAGCCGTCGTTACGGCATTGAAGTGACCGACGAGCAGTTGCGTTCGGTGTTCGGCATGGGCAACGACGACATTTTTCGTGTCATCTTCCCTGCCGAGGTGATTGAGCGCGAGGGGCTTGAAAAGCTCGGCAACGAGAAGGAGATTCTCTATCGTGCAATCTACAAACCCGTCATCCCCAACAAGGGATTGCACGCCCTGCTGAGCGACCTCGCAGGAGCGGGCATCGACTGCTCGGTGGGTTCGTCGGGACCGACCGAGAATGTGGAGTATGTGTTGGGCGAGTGCGAAATAGGGCACTTCTTCAAGCACAAGATAAACGGCGACATGGTGGTACGTCGCAAACCCGACCCCGAGATATTCATCAAGGCAGTGGAGGCACTGGGTTTCCGTCCCGAGGAGTGTGTGGTCTTTGAGGATTCGCTCTCGGGCGTGAAGGCGGCGCGCAGCGCAGGCACCCGCGTCGTGGCCCTCACCACCACCTACCCCGCCGACGTGCTGCGCGAGGAGGTGGCACCCGACCACATCATAGACGACTTCACCGCCATCTCGGCCGCCGAACTCCAAAGGCTCTTCGGAGAGTAGCGGCGCAGGCAGGAGATTGGGTTAAAAGCCCGAACGAAAAAGAAACGGCACAGAAAAAAAGGCACCATTATCAAAACGACAAAACGGACCTCTCCTCCCGTAACGGAAGAGAGGTCCGTTTACTTTTCCCGACAAGCGGTCGGGTTTATCTATATTTCAACGGATGTGAGGTGCAGGGATGCTCCTCGGTGCGCGGGCGTCGTTTTCACATACTCTCTTTCAAGACATCTGCCGCAAGGCACCTCTTCTCCCCGCCCCGAAAGCTATCGCGGGAAATATTTGCTGCGGCACTCGAAGAACGGATTCGACAACGACTCCTTGTTATACTCCAACACCGCACCCTCGGGATGGCTCAAAAGAGTTCCTCCCGCCGATGAGAGGAGTGCCTCTCCCGCCGCGGTATCCCACTCAGAGGTGTGGGTGGTGCGCACATAGTAGTCGCACGTTCCCTCGGCGATAAGACACAGTTTATAAGAACTGCCCTGCTCCACAACCTCGGCATCGGGAAACAATCTGCGCAGACTCTCGATGCGGGCAAAGGTCTCGGGCGTATTGTGCGAACGGCTCATGGCTATACGGATGGGGCTGTTGCGCTCCGCAGTGAGCGGCAGGCTGCGCGCACCCTCGAACAGACGCTCATAGCTCATCTCGGCCTCGATGTCGGCCTCCACCCCGTCGAGCAGAAAAGCTCCGCGTTCTGGGTCGTTGAAATAGAGCTTGCCGATATACGGCACATAGACCACCCCGAAGCAGGGTTTGTTATCGACCATCAGCGCGATGTTCACCGTAAATTCGCCGTTGCCCTTTATGAACTCTTTGGTGCCGTCGAGCGGGTCCACCATCCAGAAGAGGTCCCAGCCCTTGCGCTCGGCATAGAGCATCTCGCGCCCCTCCTCGCTCAGCACGGGGATACGGGTACGGCCGAGTTGCTGTTTTATCAACTCGTGGGCACGTCGGTCGGCCCGGGTTATGGGAGTGTTGTCGCTCTTGATGTCCACATCCATTTCGAGCGGATTGTTGTATATGTCGAGTATCACGCGTCCGGCCCTCACCGCCGTCTGGCAGGCCGCCGGCAACAGATACTCCTTCTGTTGTACGGTTATCATTTCGGTTAATGTTTTGGTTGTTTCAGGTTATTGCAATTCGAAGATGGCCGCCGCACCGTTGCTGACGTCCACATTCACTATTCTCGGTCCGCGATAGCGCTCTCCGTTCGGAGCCTTCCACGTTCCGCGCGGCAGTCTCACCATGCGCATCGAACTCTCCTCCATGACGGGGGCAATCAGATACTTGGGCCCCAGCATGAATTGGTCGATGCAGTTGTAGAATCCCGTTCCGCCGAACTGATACTCCATGCTTCGAATAAGCGGCTCGTCGGTGACGTTGGCACTGCGCACCGTCTCGGCCATGTATTCCGCTATGGAGGCGCGCCATTCGAGCATCGATTTGAGCACATTGCCGTTCTTCAAACTCCACGCCTCGCCCGGCACCACCGCAACGGGCATCGACATGGAGAGTTGCACGGCCCTCACCGTAGCCGCATCGTCGGTTGCAAGCAGCGGCACATAGGCAAAGTGGGAGAACCCGAACATGCTGCTTTTCAACGCCATCTCCACACTCTCGCGCATGCCGTTCCAATCGGCCCTGCGTCCCATGTCGAATCCGTAAACAAACTCCTCCTCCATGCGTTCGCCATAGCTCATCACCACATTATCCAGCCCCTCGCACGCCTTGTTCCACAGCGCCACATACTCCATCTTCAACGAGGGCATATTGTCGAACAACTCGTTGGCCTCACGGAAATCCACATAGAAACCGTCCACGCCGTAGCGCTCCCTGATGATTTTGAGGTCGAGATTTATCTGCTCCGCACTCTCGGGCGTCATCTTCAAGCAGGCATAGTAGCCGCGCTCGCGCTCCATGACTGCCGGACGTCCTTGTTCGTCGAGGATGAGCAGACCGTCGCGCCGGCTCTCCAAGAATGGTGCTCCGTTGGCCGGAACATAGGGACCCACCGTAAGCATCACCTTGAATCCCAATTCGTGCAGACGGTCAATCATGGCCTGCGGCTCGGGGTAGGTGTCGTGGGAGAAATCCAACTCTCCGCCGAGCGACTGCCACCCGTCGGGTATAATGACATAGCCTGTGGGGAATTTGCGCCCTACCACCATCTCGGCAAACGCCTCCACCTTCTGCTGGGTGTGCAACAGTTTGTCGTCGAGCTCATAGAGCGGCATGGCAAAGAGGTCGCCCGCGAACTGCTCCTCCGCCGTTCGGGCATACTTGTGTCGGCAGACCAGATAGGCCTCCCTCAGCGAGTTGCCGCCACGTACGGCCTGCACCTTCTCCACATCGGAGGTGATGACCAATCGTTCGCCGTCGAACTCCACCTTCATTGGCGAAGAGCTGTAAACATAGCGTCCCCTGTTGGAGTAGATGGCATTGGTGACCACGGCTCTGCGGTCCTCCTCGGCCGTATCTATCACGAAACTGCCGGCCAGAGGCTGGGCGAAATCTTCGGCAAGTTTCAGCCCCCACCACTTCTCATAGGTCTGTATCTTTATCTCACTGACATATTTTCCTTGCGCCATCGCCGCACCCCCAAATCCGAGCAGAGCGGCGAGAACAAAAAAGATTTTTCTCTTCATCAACAACAAAAAATTTTCGGCAAGATACTACTTTTTCTCCTATTTAAACGAATCCTGCCGCCCATATTATTGTCGATGCTCCCATTTTACTCATCGCCACCCGTGTCGCCAGAGCCTGATGAATGCCCACAGCGGATAGAGCAGCAGGGTGAGCAACGCCCTGTACCTGAGCTGTTCCGACATGGCGTCGCCA
>JAZODY010000122.1:0-4009 GCA_045597245.1 Tidjanibacter sp. | reverse complement strand
GCACACACCTCGGCATGAGCCGTCGGGTCGTTGAGCAACGTCACAGAGTTGGCACCTTCGGCCACAATCTCTCCCGCTCTCACAATCACTGCTCCGAACGGACCGCCACCTCGCTCCACGCTCTCTTTTGCCAACTCTATGGCACGAGCCATATATCTTCTCTCCTCTTGTTCGGTCATGACCTCGCGTGGGATTACTCTTGGTCGAGAACGGTGAATGTGGCAATCTCCCTCTCGCCGTTCGACAATGTCAAAACGTTGTTCTCTATTTCGAATGCGTTACAATCGTTCAGCAGGTCGAAGAAGGGCTGTTCGAGCTCCATGTTGGGGCATGCCATCATGGTTGCACCGGTGATTTCAATCTTTATCTCTCCCTTTTTGTCCATGACGAACGAGCCGAAGAAGTTGTTGCATGCACCCACTCCCGTTATTGCACTCTCCTGCTGGGAAAAGTTCACCGTGAAACTCTCCTTCTCCTCCGCAAATGCGGGGTTGCTCTCGCCTTCGAGTGTTACGAGTTTCCATGTGTTGCTTTCGAGTTGTGCGACATCGTTGCCGGCATTGTTGCAGGCAACCATCAAACCCATGCAAGCGATGAATGCCGTAGTGATTGTTTTCAACATAATAATTGCTTTTTTGTTTTATTCTTATCGGTTTGTTCTTTTTTCGGTCGTCGAGTAGGCTTGTGAGAGTTCCTGCATTATGGCTCACTCTCCGCTGTGGGCGTGCAGGGTGTCATCGTCGGTCGTCGTGTCGAATCAGAAGTCGATTGAGCACCAACCGTCGTTGTCCCATTTCAACTCTCTCACCACCAGTTTAGATGCGCCGTTCTCGGCCTCATATCCGTGTGCGATGAGATAGTCTTTGCCGTCTATGGTGTAGGCGGCGCAGTGACCTATGCCCACATAGTCTTTGTTCTTGGCGGCAATAATCGTTCCTCCGCCTATCGACAGCGACACTCCGTCTTTGTCGAGGTAGGGGCCTTCCACATTCTCCGAACGGCCTACGGCAATCTTGTAGTCGCTGTTCAGACCGCGGCAGCAGTAGTCAAACGACACCAGAAGGTAGTAGTAGCCGTTCTTTTTGAATATGAACGGAGCCTCCACTGCACCATCGCCCGGGTCTTTGTCGTCGAGGGTGTGGGTGCGTGCTCTGCGGCAGAGCGAGTACCACTCCTCGGGTTGGGCCACCGACATCATGTCGTCGGTGAGTTTCACCATCTTTATGCCGTCCCAGAACGAACCGAAGTCCATCCACGGTGTGCCGTTTTCATCCACCACGATGTTGGGGTCTATCGCATTCCACATGTCGCGATTGGGCACCGATTGTATGATAAGACCTTGATCCACCCATTTATAATCGGGGCTGTTGCGGTCCAGCGTCTTGTTGGTCACGTGGCCGATGAGAGAGGTGTTTTTTGCAAATGCCGAGCAGGAGTAGAAGACGTGGTAGAGACCGTTGTGTAAAATCACGTCGGGAGCCCACATGTGTCCTCTGAAACCGGGCAGGGCCTCGGTGGTCCATTTGGGGGCTTCGGCAAATATGGAGCCGTAGGGTTCCCAAGTCTTCATGTCGCTGGATTTCATCATGCTTACTCCCATTCCTGTGCAGAACAGGTAGTAGGTGTCACCCTCTTTTATCATTACGGGGTCGTGCACAGTGGGATTTGTGGCATCGAACGATGGACGACGCGGACGTTGCTGATTCTGTGCTTGCATTGTGCTTTGGCCGAGCAACAGGGTTGCGGCGAGCAGTGTGATGAGTGTCCTGATGTTTTTCATGTCGTAGGTTAGTTTTTAGTGTTTATTATGGTTTGTTGTTTTTTCTTGTTTGTGGGCGGGGAGGGGAGGAGTCACCTCACGAGTTCTCTCTCGGCGGCCATTGCCTTCTCAAATTCGAATCCGGCCAATGTCCTCTCCATCAACTCCACAATGCGGTCGTTGCACAGGTTGCCGATGCTCCCTTCGTGGGTGTGGGCAATGTTCTTGTCGGGCTTGAACGTTCCATTCTCTATGCTCTCCGCCACAGCCTTGTAGGCATCTCTGAACGGCACTCCTTCGGCGGCCAGCCTGTTTACCTCCTCCACACTGAATATTGCGTTGTAACGCTCGTCGTCGAATATGTGTTCGTTCACCTCCATGCGGCCGCAGATATAGGAGGCCATCTTCAACACCTCGTTCAGTTCGTCGAACAGCGGCAGGAAAATCTCTTTTGTGGTCTGCATGTCGCGGAAGTAGCCCGAGGGCAGATTGTTGGTCACCGATGCTATCTGCCACGGTGCGGCGGCAATCTTGTTGCACTTGGCTCTGAGCAGTTCAAACACATCCGGATTCTTCTTGTGGGGCATGATGCTCGACCCCGTGGTGCACTCTGCCGGCAGTTTCACGAAACCGAAGTTCTGGCTGTTGAACATGCATGCATCGAATGCCAATTTAGCCAATGTGGAGGCCACCGTCGCAAGTGACATGGCCACCGTACGTTCCATCTTGCCTCGACACATCTGGGCATAGACAACGTTGTAGTTCATCGTCTCGAATCCCAGCAGTTTTGTGGTGGTGGCTCTGTGCAGCGGGAACGACGAGCCGTAGCCGGCTGCCGAGCCGAGCGGGTTGCGATTCACCACTTTGTAGGCGGCTTGCAGGGTCTGCATGTCGTCGGCAAGGCTCTCGGCGTAGGCTCCGAACCATAGGCCGAACGAGGAGGGCATCGCTATTTGCAGATGGGTGTAGCCCGGCATCAGCACTCCTTTGTGGCGCTCGCTCTGCTCCACGAGTCTGTCGAACAACTCTTTCACATTCTCGGCCGTTTCGCGCAGGGCCGCACGTGTGAACAGTTTCAGGTCCACCAACACTTGGTCGTTGCGCGAGCGACCGCTGTGTATCTTTTTGCCCATGTCGCCCAAGCGGCGTGTGAGCAGCATCTCCACCTGAGAGTGAATATCCTCCACTCCTTCCTCAATCTCGAATTCGCCACGTTCTATCTCGCCGTGAATGTTTTTCAGCTCCTTCGTCAGAGCCGTCAGTTCGTCGTCTTCCAGCAGGCCAATCTCGTTGAGCATTCTGATGTGGGCCAGCGAGCCGAGAACGTCGTACTTGGCAAGATACATGTCCATCTCGCGGTCGCGACCTACCGTGAACGATTCTATGAAGCGGTCGGTGTCTATTCCTTTGTCCCAAAGTTTCTGTGCCATATCTTTTTTCTACTCGTTTATTTCCAATCCGTTCAACAAATTTACAAAAATTTCCACACCTTCCTCAATTTCGCTCAACATAATATATTCGTCCGCCGTATGGGAACGCGCACTGTCGCCCGGTCCCATCTTGAAGGACGGGCATGTCAGCACCACCTGATTCGATGTGGTGGGCGAGGCGAACAACTCTCTTCCCAGCTCCTTGCATCTCTTTACGGCCGGATGGGTCGCCTCTATGTGTGAGGAGTTGTGGGTGAATGAACGGGGGACAACCTCGCACTTCACGTTGGGCACTATCTCCTCAAAAATCTCTCTGTTGGTGTAGCACTCGTTCACCCTTATGTCCACAGTGAATCGGCAACTGTCCGGAATCACATTGTGTACTGTTCCCGCCTCGATGCCTGTCACCGTCATCTTTACGGGACCCAGCAGGGGCGACACCTTGTCGAAACGGTATGTGCGAAACCACTCCATGTCGCCCATCGCTTCATATATGGCATTCACGCCCTCCTCTCTGGCGGCATGTCCTGCCACTCCTTTTGCATGGCAGTCCAACACGAACAATCCTTTCTCCGCTATGGCTGCATGCATGCCCGTCGGCTCTCCCACTATGGCCATGTCTATCCTCCCCATCTTGTCAATCACGCTCCTCAATCCCTCCTTGCCCGTCACCTCCTCTTCGGCCGAGGCCGAGAAGATGAGATTGTAGGTCTGTTCCGTATCGCCAAGCCTCAGAAACGCCGCCAGCATCGACACCAGACTTCCTCCCGTATCGTTGCTGCCCAACCCGTAGAGACGACCCTCCTTCACTGTCGGTTCA
>JAZODY010000121.1:0-2152 GCA_045597245.1 Tidjanibacter sp. | reverse complement strand
GACCTTGTCGGAACTTTACGATAGGTTGAAGAGGAGCGAAGGATGAGCGGGGTTTGGGAGCCGATGAACGAACGGCAGCCCGCGAACGACAGAAATCAACGACCCGGTAAGAGGAATGGGATGGCCGACAACGGCTCGGGACGGTGACGAACAGAGATGAACAAAAACAAAAAAAGAGAGATAATGAGTGTAAAAAGTGTTGAGATAATATTGAAGGCGATTGTGGTGGCGATGTTCGGCGGCACGTTTTTGTGGGGTTGTGCAAATGCCATGCAACCTACGGGCGGACCGCGCGATTCGTTGCCGCCCGTGGTGGTCGGAGCCACACCTTCGTTCAATACAACCAACTTCAAGGATAATAGGATAATAATCTCGTTCGACGAGTATGTTCAGGTGACCAACCAGCAGGCGGAGTTTTTCGTCTCTCCGCCGTTGAAGAAACGACCGACGGTGTCGGTCAGGGGGCGCGGTGTGCAGATTGACATCATTGACACGTTGAAGGAGAACACCACCTATGCACTCAATTTCGGCAACAGCATAAAGGATAACAATGAGGGCAATCCGCTCGGCAGTTTCCGCTACGTCTTCTCCACCGGCGGAGAAATTGATTCCATGTATATGTCGGCCTATGCGCTCAATGGAGAGACGGGCGACAGTGTGAGCAACCCCTTGCTGTTCTTCTTCCCTGCCGAGGTCGATTCGGTGCCCGAGTATGACTCCACCCTTCTGCTGCTTACGCCCGATGTGCTGGTGCGCGGCGAGAGCAACGGTGTGGTGCTGGCCCAGAATCTGAAACCGAGGGATTACAAGGTATATGCGGTGAAGGATAACAACATCAATTTTGCATACGACCCGGGAGTGGACGACGTGGCTTTTCTCGACAGCGTGCTCAATCCCATCGACATGCCCGAGTTTTCGGTGTGGTACGACACCACGCGTCATATCGTGATGGCCGACCCGCAGGTGAGTTTCCGCATGTTCCGCGACGAGAGTTTCCGACGCCAGAGACTCAACAACTCTTCGCGACCCTCGCAACACCAGCTCAGAATGGAGTTCAGCGCGTCGTGGCCGCAGATTGAGGAGCTGACGTTGGAGGGCATCGAGAGCGACAAGATTATCACAGAGTATCTCACGCCCGACCGCGATACGATACTCTATTGGCTGAATGTCCCCTCGGAGAGCCTGCCCGACACCATAAAGGGACGGATGATATATATGAAACACGACTCGCTGAATGTGTTGGTGCCCGATACGGCAAAATTGTCGCTCTTCTGGAAATATGTGGAGAGCGATGCCGAGCGACGTGCCCGCGAAGAGGAGGAGAAGAGACGCGAAAAGGCCGAGCGCGACGGCGAGGAGTATGAGGCTCCCAAGAAGGCCAATCCGTTCAAAGCGGAGTTCACACGTGGAAATATCAATCCGGAGCAGCATGTGAGCATTGAGTTCGAGATGCCCGCCTCGAAGATAGACACCTCGCTGTTGTTGCTGCTCAGGAGTGAGACAGAAAAGATGTTCAAGGTCGATTACGAGTTGGAGCAGGATACGACCAATGTGCGTCTGTGGCGTCTGAAAGCACCGTGGACCGAGGGAGGTTCCTACTCTCTGGTGGCTCTGGCGGGGGCACTGACCAATGTGGCCGGTCAGCAGAACGACTCGCTCAACATGAAACTGTCGGTGTTGAAACCCTCCGATTTCGGCACTCTCAAAATAGATGTGACGGGCAAGAGCGACACGAGCAGATATGTCATCTATCTGTTGGACAAAAATAACAATGTGTTGCAGACGCGCCGCAATGTCTCCTCGGGCGAAGTCGTGTTCAGATTCGTCGCTCAGGGCGATGTGAAGGTGAAGGTGTTGGAGGATACGAACGGCAACGGAGAGTGGGACACCGGCAACATGGTGAAACGTCGCCAGCCCGAACGAACGGCGATATACTACTCGCCACAAGGCGAAGAGCTGATGGCGATGAAGGCGAACTGGGAGGTGGAGATAGATGTGGATATGAACGAATTGTTTGTGCCCGAGACCACCCAGTCGGTGCGCAAACATTTAGATATGTTGGAGAGCAGACGTCTGCGTAAGATTGCGGAGGCGCTGGCCGAGCGTGAGGCTCAGATGCAGCAGGCAGCCGCGGCGGGCGGAGGACATGTAC
>JAZODY010000120.1:0-3572 GCA_045597245.1 Tidjanibacter sp. | reverse complement strand
CAGGCCGAAGACTTATAATACCCGAGTTGGGGGTCTTCATAAAACGAGAAGACAGGGATGAAGTAATTTTTTCGACCCTGCTGACAAAAAACGACGGGATATTATTGCAGATGATTCAGGACCGCATCCGAATGTCGGAGGAGAAGGCGGGCATAATTCTGCACCATTTTGTGGATGAGATTAATAGGCAACTCGACGCCATAGGCAGATTCCCAATCGAGGGGCTCGGCATGCTCGTCAAGAGTGGCGACGACATAGGATTCATCTACTCGGGCGACAGGAACGTGGAGATAGTCTATCGTCAGCACATGGCGGCAGTATCAGGCAACGTACCCGTACAACCCCAGAAAACCCAGCAACGACACACTCCCGAGGTCGCTCCGACCGAGCAAAAAAGACAATCGCCAACTGTTGAGGAGACCCCGATTCGCGAAAGAAAGAGGCCGGAATGGACCGACGGACACACCGGCGAAGAGGAATACAGAGGTCGCCGCATGCCGAAAACGGAGGAGCGGGAATCGTACAACAACTCCGCACACAAGTCGTCATTCGGAGCGGAACGGAACTACTCTCAACCATCGGAGCCGACCGAAACGCACGCTGAGAAGAGACCCGACCGTTCGTTCAAGAAGACCGCAAATGCCCTTTTCAGCAGCGACGCACCCACGATGGAGGCGCACCAAAAACCCCGACCGACGACTGCCAAACGACGTCCCGCGGCATCGGGTGGCAAAAGAAACGAGGCCGGCAGGAAGGGCATCGACACAGTATTGTTGTTAGCCATTGTGGCCGCACTCATAGCATTAGGCGTCATCGTCTACGGATGGATGAGCAGCCGACAGACGAAGAACGACACACTGCTCTTGCCCACAACCGTTGAAGCCACCGTTCTCGACGGAGATGCAACAGAAGGAGGAGTGTCGGCCGTCACTCCCGAAGAATCCGCTGCCGTACACTTCTAAGCACCAACCGGCGGACGCAAACCGGACGCAAACCGTCGGGAACAGATGGAACTGAGGGAACAGAGGGAACAGAAAGGCAAAGGGAACTGAGGGAACAGAGGGGCAGAGCAAAGCGATGGGGCTACATGAATACTCCAAATGGAGAGGCAGGTAACCCGAGGCGACGTAAAAAACACCGAGGCCAAACGAAAAACGAGAACACACAGAGCGTCGGGACAGGAGGTCGATTCGGCAAATCGACAAACCCGACAACAAAGAATAAAGGAAGAGACACTATAAGGACAAAAAGGAGTATATGGACATACTTACTGTAAAACAACGATTCGGCATCATAGGCAACAGCGAGTTACTGAATCGGGCGCTGGAAATAGCCCTCAGGGTGGCAGGCACCAACCTGTCGGTGTTGGTTACCGGCGAGAGCGGTGTGGGAAAAGAGTTCTTCCCGCAGGTAATCCATGCTCACAGTTCGCGCAAACACAACAAATATATAGCCGTAAACTGCGGCGCAATACCCGAAGGCACCATAGACTCCGAGTTGTTCGGCCATGAAAAAGGGGCCTTCACCGGAGCAACGGAGGCTCGCAAAGGCTACTTTGAAGAGGCGAACGGCGGTACCATTTTCCTCGACGAGGTGGCCGAACTGCCGCTGGGCACTCAGGTAAGATTACTGAGGGTGTTGCAAACGGGCGAATACATAAGGGTTGGCTCGGCAAAGGTGCAGAAGACCGACGTGAGAGTCATAGCGGCCACAAACAACGACCTGCTGAAATCGATTCAGGAAGGTCGATTCAGGGGGGACCTCTACTACCGACTCAACACGGTACCCATAACCGTTCCGCCACTCAGAGAGCGCAAGGAGGACATCTATCTGCTCTGGCGCAAATTCACCTCCGACGTGGCATTGCAATATCGCATGCCCGCCATAACGCTCGACGATGGAGCTCGCAGGTTGTTGGAAAACCACCATTGGCGAGGCAACATACGTCAGTTGAAAAACGTTGCAGAACAGATTTCGGCGGTGGAAGAGTCGCGCATGATTACGGCCGACATTCTGATTCGCTACCTGCCCGACCAACATACAGCATCGACAACGCCGATGGTGATGGAACGAAGAAACGACAGCTACGACAGCAGCGAACGAGAACTGCTCTACAACGTGCTCTTCGACATGAAACACGACATGAACGAGATAAAACGCATGTTGATTGAGGTGCTGAGTAACAATCAGGGCTACACGGCACGTCCCGACCACATAGCGGGGCTGTTGCAACCCTCGATGGGAGGAGCAACCATGACAGCCGCAAACGACGAGGCTCTGTTTGCCGACAGCGAGGATGTCACCGATGCCCCCCAGAAACCGCTCACCAAAGAGCAGGCACAGCGCGAGGCAATAGTGAAGGCACTGAAAAAATACAACGGAAAGAGAAAAGATGCGGCCCGCGAATTGTTTATGTCGGAACGCACGTTATACAGAAAAATCAAAGAGTTGGAGATAGATGAGTTTTAGACAGAACCACATTTGGAGAGTCGCGGTGGCGACCGTCATTGCATTGGCAACTGCCTCATTGAGCGGTTGCACGGTGAAATATTCCCTTTCGGGAGCATCGATTCCGATAGAGGCCAAAACCGTATCTGTGGCATATTTCCCCAACAATGCCCCGATGGTGGCCCCCATCCTGAGTTCCACTCTTACCGACGCACTACAAGACCGTTTTGCCCGCCAGACAAGACTGCAACTTGTGGACGATGGCGGTGACCTCGCTTTTGAGGGTGAGATATTGAACTACACCTCGGTGCCGACCGCCATATCGGGCAACGAGACCGCGGCACTGAATCGTCTAACCATTACGGTGAGAGTGAAGTTCACAAATATTTATCAACCCGAATTCGATTTCAACCAGTCGTTTCAGGCCTTTGCCGATTACGATGCCAACACGCTGTTGCAAGATGTGCAGAATCAGTTGATTGAGGACATCGTGAAACAGTTGGTGGACGACATATTCAACAAATCCGTTTCAAACTGGTAAGTCATGACAGAGAAAGAGGCTACACACAACATCAATGAACTGGGTGTCGAACGGCTGAAAGAGCTCACCAAACGCTACGAATGGTTCGGAGCCGCACAGCGCGCGCTGGCCCGAACGAACAAAAAGAGCGGTGTAAAACAGTCATATTTGCTAAACAATCTCTTCGGCGGGTACAACCCGTCGGTCTGCAAACCCATAGAGGAGAATGAGTTCTTGACCTTCATGTCAGAAAGCACTCCCGAACTGCCAAAGGCAGAGAGCGATGACACGACAGCGGGTGGCGGCGACATGACGGACGAGGCACCCGAGATTGCGCACGAAGAAACGGAACTGCCAAAGGCAGAGAGCGACGACACGACAGCGGGTGGCGGCGACATGACGGACGAGACGCCCGATATTGCGCACGAAGAAACGGAACTGCCAAAGGCAGAGAGCGATGACACGCCAGCGGGTGGCGGCGACATGACGGACGAGACGCCCGAGATTGCGCACGAAGAAACGGAACTGCCAAAGGCAGAGAGCGACGACACGACAGCGGGTGGCGGCGACATGACGGACGAGACGCCCGAGATTGCGCACGAAG